>NZ_JBNRIK010000001.1:565381-603472 GCF_053557975.1 Pseudomonas sp. XP2 | reverse complement strand
TGGAGCTGGGCAAAGAGCTGGGCAAGGGTGTGTACCAACGCCTGGTTGGCACCCTGGAAGACAGCGCCGAAGACGGTTCCACCCAAGGCCTGATCAACTACTTCCGCGGCCGTCACCGCGGGTGATCTAACGCCTGCACGGGGCTATTCGCGGGTAAACCCGTTCCCACAGGTACTGCACAAGTTCCAAGCATCGTGCGGTCCCTGTGGGAGCGGGTTCACCCGCGAAGAGGCCAGCACAGGTTGAACACCGCTCCCAGCTACACTGTCCTATCGAATAGCCGTTGCAGTCCATCGCCCCTTACAAGAGCAGGACCACCCGCCATGTTCGATATCCGCAATTACCCCCAGGCCCTGGCCGTCAGCCAGTCTGCCACCCTCACCCCCGACGACTACCGCCGCCTCTACCGCCAGTCAGTCGACGACCCTGACACCTTCTGGGCCGAACAGGCCAAGCGCCTTGACTGGGTCAAGCCCTGGTCAAGCGTGCAGCAATGCGACTTGAACACCGGCAAGGCTCGCTGGTTCGACGGCGCTCAGCTCAACGTCAGCTACAACTGCATCGACCGTCACCTGGCCCAGCGCGCAGAGCAAACCGCGCTGCTGTGGGAAGGCGACGATCCCCACGACGCCAAGGCCATCACCTACCGCGAACTGCACCGCCAGGTCTGCCGCCTGGCCAATGCGATGAAGGCCCGCGGCGTGAAAAAAGGCGACCGGGTATGCATCTACATGCCGATGATCCCCGAAGCCGCCTTCGCCATGCTCGCCTGCACCCGCATCGGTGCCATCCACTCGGTGGTGTTCGGCGGTTTCTCCCCCGACGCCCTGCGTGACCGCATCCTCGACGCCGATTGCCGCACTGTGATCACCGCCGATGAAGGCGTGCGCGGTGGCAAGCGCATCCCGCTGAAGCAGAACGTCGACAAGGCCCTGGCCAGCTGCCCCGCGGTCAGCAGCGTGTTCGTGGTACGCCGCACCGGCAGCGATGTGAGCTGGGCCGAAGGCCGCGACGTCTGGTACCACGAGGTGACCGACAAAGCCGGCGACGACTGCCCACCCGAGCCGATGGAGGCCGAAGACCCGCTGTTCATCCTCTACACCTCCGGCAGCACCGGCAAACCCAAAGGCGTGCTGCACACCACCGGCGGCTACCTGCTGCAGGCGACGATGACCTTCAAGGTAGTGTTCGATTACCGCGACGGCGAGGTGTTCTGGTGCACCGCCGACGTAGGCTGGGTTACCGGCCACAGCTACATCGTCTATGGCCCGCTGGCCAATGGCGCGATCTCGCTGATGTTCGAAGGCGTGCCCAACTACCCGGACACCTCGCGCTTCTGGCAAGTGGTGGACAAGCATCAGGTGAACATCTTCTACACCGCACCGACCGCCCTGCGCGCACTGATGCGCGAGGGGTCCGCACCGCTGCAGGGCACTTCGCGCAAAAGCCTGCGCCTGCTGGGCAGCGTCGGCGAGCCGATCAACCCCGAAGCTTGGGAATGGTATTTCGAGGAAGTGGGGCAAAAACGCTGCCCCATCGTCGATACCTGGTGGCAGACCGAAACTGGGGGCATCATGCTCACCCCGCTTCCCGGCTCGCAATCGCTCAAGCCCGGCTGCGCCACTCAGCCCATGTTCGGCGTGCAACCGGCACTGCTGGACGAAAAAGGCCAGCTGATCGAAGGCCCCGGCGCTGGCCTGCTGGTCATCAAGGCCAGCTGGCCTGGCCAGATCCGCAGCGTCTATGGCGACCACCAGCGCATGGTCGACACTTACTTCAAGCCCATGCCCGGCTATTACTTCACCGGCGACGGAGCCCGCCGCGATGCCGATGGCGACTACTGGATCACCGGGCGCATCGATGATGTGATCAACGTGTCAGGGCACCGCATCGGCACCGCTGAAGTGGAAAGCGCGCTGGTGCTGCATGACCGCGTCGCCGAGGCAGCGGTGGTCGGTTACCCTCACGACCTGAAGGGCCAGGGCGTGTACGCCTTCGTCACGCCCATGAATGGCGTGACCCCGGACGATGCGCTCAAGGCCGAGCTGCTGGCCCTGGTCAGCAAGGAAATCGGCAGTTTCGCCAAGCCCGAGCTAATTCAGTGGGCGCCCGCATTGCCCAAGACCCGCTCAGGCAAGATCATGCGGCGTATACTGCGCAAAATCGCCTGCAACGAGCTGGACAACCTTGGCGATACCTCGACCCTGGCCGACCCCAGCGTGGTACAGGGCCTGATCGATAAACGCCTCAACCAGTAACCGGCGGCCACTGTCCATGGCCGCCCTGAACCTCAGGTCGCCATGGAAGCCCTTCGTCGCCGCATCGAAACCCAGGTCATGAGCCTCACCGGGCTGGCCCTCGGCCAGCTCGACCTGGAATCGCCCAAGGGTGACCCGGGCCTGTTCGGCCCGCACAGCATCAGCTGGCAGGTACATGGCGACTTCCCCAGCATGCTGGTCGGTGGCATCAGCGCGCTGATGCTGCAGCTGCTGCATCCGCTGGCCCTGGCCGGCGTGTGGGACCACTCCAATTTCCGTGAAGACCTGCTCGGCCGCCTGCGCCGCACCAGCCAGTTCATTTCCGGTACCACCTTTGGTGCCACCGGCGATGCCGAATGGCTGATCGACAAGGTGCGCACCATTCACCTGCAGGTCACCGGCACGGCACCGGACGGCCGCCCCTACGCAGCCAGCGATCCGGACCTGCTGACCTGGGTGCATGTGGCGGAGGTCAGCAGTTTCCTCGCCGCCCACCTGCGTTATCGCAACCCGCACCTGCCGCGCACCGAGCAGGATGCCTATTACAACGAAATCGCCCTGATCGCCGAGCGCCTTGGCGCCCGTGACGTGCCACGTTCGTGTCAGCAGGTCGAAGACTACCTGCAACGCATGCGCCCGCAGCTGCATTGCGATACGCGCAGCCATGAAGTCATACAGATCCTGCTCGACGCCCCTGCCCCCAGCCGCCTGGCACAGCCAGTTGGCAAGCTGATGCTGCACGCCGGTATCGACCTGCTGCCGGGCTGGGCACAGGCCATGCTCGGCCTGCAGCACGGAGCCTTGCAACAGCGCCTGATTCGCCTGGGCCTGCAACGCACCGCACCGGTACTGCGCTGGGCCATGCGCGACGGCTCGGCGCATCGGGCCAAACGGCGCATGGGCATCGAATGAGGCCAAGTGGTCGCGCCTGCGGAACTGATTTAACGTGCCATACTCCAAGCACTCCTGCTTAGACAGACGAAGCGACACATGTACAAAGGACTGAGTCGCGCCGCCGGCGCAATCGTGGCCCTGGTAGCCCTCTATAGCCTGCTCGGCTTCCTCATTCTTCCTGGTGTCGCGCTGCGCGTCGCCAACCAGCAGTTGGCCCAGTACGCCACCGTGCCGGCCCACCTCGAACGGATCGAACTCAACCCCTTCAGCCTTGAGCTGACGCTGTGGGGCCTGCAGATCGGCGAGCCGGGCAAGGAGCAGGTCGGTTTCGAGCGTCTGTACGCTAACGTTTCGCTCGACAGCCTGTGGACCAAAGCCCTGCATGTGCAAGCGGTGGAGCTGGACAAACCACGCAACGAGGTGCTGTTCGCCAAGGACGGTGCCCTCAACCTCACCGGGTTGTTCAAGCTGCCAGCCAGTGAGGCCAAACCCGACGAGCCGCCCAGCGACCCGTTCCCGCTACGCATTGGCAGCATCAAGCTGGTCGATGGCTACCTGCACTTCGAGGACCTGCGCCCCAGCGAGCCAATCGAGTTTCTCTACGACAACATGAACCTGGAGCTGAAAAACCTCAGCACCCTGCCCAACGACAATGCCGACATGACGCTGGTGGCCAACGGCCCCAATGGTGGCCGGATCGACTGGAAAGGTACCCTGAGCCTGTCGCCGATCGCTTCCGAAGGCACACTGAAGGTTACCGACGCCAAGATGAAGCTGTTCTGGCCCTACGTGCGCGATGCCGTGCCACTGGTGCTGGAAGATGGCGTGCTCAGCCTTGATGCGCATTACACGCTCAACCTCGCCAAACAGACCGAGCTGCTGCTGGATAACGTGTCGGTGCGCATCGCGCCGTTCGCCATCAAGGCACCGGATGGCCGCCCGTTGGCGCGCCTGGCCAGCCTGGACGTGAGCGAAACCTCCGTCGATCTGGTCAAGCAACGGGTCAGTGTCGGCAAGATCCGCAGCGAAAAACTGGAAACCTGGGCAGCGCTGGAAAAAGACGGCCAGCTCGACTGGCAGAAGCTGTTCGCCAGCCAACCGGCCAAGGCCACGCCAAAGGAAAAAGCCGAGCCCGCTGCCGCCGAGCCTACGCCTGAAGAGAAAGCTGCCAAGGAGCCAGGCAAACCTTGGCAAGTGCTGCTCAAGGACGTGCAACTGCGCAACTACCTGGTGCACCTGGCAGACCGCAGCCAGAAAGAACCGGTAGCCTTGGACATTGGCCCGCTCAACGCCGACCTGCAAGGTTTCGACAGCCTCAACCAGTCACCCTTCACGCTTAAGCTCGACACCGGCGTAGGCAGGCAAGGCAAGCTGCAGGCGGCCGGCCAGGTCAACCTGGCGCCGATATGGGCCAAGCTGGATGTGAGCACCCGCGACATCGACCTGCGTGTGGCACAGGCCTATATCAACCCGTTCATCCTGCTGGAGCTGCGCAGCGGCATGCTCGCCAGCGACCTCAAGGTCGACCTGAAGAACACCGCGCCACTGGCTTTCACTATTACCGGCAAAGCGCAGGTCAACCAGTTGCATACCCTGGACACCATCAAGAGCCGCGACTTCGTTAAATGGCAGCAGGTGAATGTCGACGGCTTGTCCTACGTGCACGGCGATGCGCTGTCGATCGACAAGGTCACCCTGCTGCAGCCGTATGCGCGTTTCATCATCAACGAAGACCGCACCACCAACGTCAATGACCTGCTGGTCCCGCAACCGGCCGGCGCCCCGGCGAGCAGCCATGCCAAGCCGGCCTCGGCCAGCAACGAAAAGCCCCTGGGCATCCACATCGGCCAGATCGATATCAATGATGGCTCGGCCAACTTCGCAGACCTGTCGCTCACCCCAAACTTCGCCACTGCCGTTCAACAGCTCAACGGCCAGATCGGCACCATCGACAACCGCAAGCCGCTGCCGGCCAAGGTTGACGTCAAGGGCAAGGTCGACCGTTACGCACCGGTGACCATCAAGGGCGCACTCAACCCGTTCAACCCATTGGCGAGCCTGGACATCGCCACCAGCTTCAAACGGGTCGAGCTGACCACGTTGACGCCCTATTCCGGCAAGTTTGCCGGCTTCCGCATCCGCAAGGGCCGGCTCAACCTCGACCTGCACTACCTGATTACCAACGGCCAGCTCAAGGCCGAGAACAAGGTAGTGGTGGAGCAGCTGCAACTGGGCGAAAAAGTCGACAGCCCGGACGCCGTAGACCTGCCGATCCGCCTGGCAGTGGCACTGCTGAAGGATACCGAGGGCAAGATCTCGATCGAGCTGCCGGTGACGGGTGACCTCAACAACCCGCAATTCAGCGTAATGCCGATTGTGTGGCAAACACTGCGCAACCTGGTACTGCGCGCGGCGCAGGCACCGTTCAAGTTCATTGGTGGGCTGATTACCGGCGGGGGCTCGCAAGACCTGGGTAACGTGGCGTTTGCCCCAGGCTCCAGCGAACTCTCTGGCGATGCCCAGTCGTCACTGGACAAGCTGGCTGCGGCGCTGAAAGAGCGCCCCGAACTGCGCCTGGAAATCGAAGGCACCAGCGCCCAGGCCAGCGACGGCCCACTGATCGCCCAGCAACGCCTGGAGCGCGAGTACCAGTCCACCTGGTACAAGATCCTGCAGCGCCGCGGTGACAAAGTGCCGGCCAATGCTTCGATGCTGGTGGTCGACGAGAGCGACAAACCGGCAATGCTTGAAGGCATCTACCGCACCCGTCTGAAACAGCAGCCGCCTGCCGAATGGGAGCAACTGGGCCGCGAAGAACGCACCACCAGGCTACGCGAGGCAGTGATCAAGTCGTGGGCCGAAAGCACCGCCCTGCTGCGCACACTGGGCCAGGAGCGGGCCAGCAGCATCAAGGATTACCTGGTGGACAAGGGCAAGCTGGAAGATGACCGGGTGTATTTCATCGATACCAGCCTGGGCCAGCCTGAAAGCGATGGGCGGGTGGTGACGCCGATGCATCTGGATGCCGAGTAAACCCCTCTAGCAGGCTTGGCCGCTTCGCGGGCGCGCCCGCGAAGAGGCCGGCACAGGCTTCAGACCAACCGCTGCCCCGACACCGCCGGGTGGTACAGCGGCTGCACCTTGTTCCCCGCCGGGTCCAGCAAGTGGAAGCTGCGCGCCCCGTCACCATGGTTGAACGGCCGGTCGAGCAAGGTCACGCCATGGGCCTTGAAGTATTGGTACCACGCTTCCAGCTCCTCCACGCTGTCCACAATGAACCCATAGTGATCCAGAGTCTGCAGCCCATTGGCCGCCCCCGCCCCACGCCCCAACGAAAGGTTGTCGTTGCCGCAGGTGAGGTACACCAGGTCTTCATTGGCGCGGTTCAGTACTTCCATCCCCAGCACATCGACGTAGAAGCGCTCGCATTCCTCCAGGTTGGGTACCAGCAAGGCGATATGGCGCAGGCCATTCAGGCGGCCAGGACGTGCGGGCAATTCAGACATTGGCGGAGCTCCATTTTTGTATACAATTCATAATTGAATTTAAAACAAAAGGAGCGACTTGTGTATAGCCTGTTCATCAAGACCCGTGTAAAGCCTGGTTGCGCGGAGGCCTTTCTGGCAGCGATCAAGGTCAATGCCGCCGCTTCCGTCGCCAGCGAGCCAGGCTGCCTGGTGTTCGATGTGTCGCAGGACCGGGTCGACCCAGAGCTTATTTACCTGTACGAAATCTATCGCGACGATGCCGCGTATGAAGCCCATACCCAGACCGCGCACTTTCGCGACAGCCGCCCACTGGTAGAACCGCTGATCGCCGAGCAGGAATGCTTCGAAAGCGATGTGATCGCACGCAACCCGGTGTACTAGCAGGCATGAAAAAGCCCCGGCTCACGCCGGGGCTTTATGTGTAAGTGGCCAAATCCGTTTGGCCGACGGGACAATCCTTATTCGGCTTTCAGGCCATCGGCCGAAACGGCCTTCACGCCTTTGATTTTCTTGGTGATAGCAATCGCCATTTCTTTCTGCGATTCGGTCACGGCGGTGGTCGACGACAGCGACACGACGCCTTTGTTGGTTTCAACCTTGATGTCGGAACCCGGGATGCCTTTCTCAGTCAGCAGGTCCGATTTGACCTTGGTGGTGATCCAGGTATCGGAAGTGGCTTCCTTGGCTTTGGTCACCTCACCGGCCGCAAGCGTCATCGGGGCCTGGGTGGACTGTTGGGCGAATGCCGCGTTAGCCATGGTCAGGGTCAGAGCGGTAGCAGTAGCGGCAGCAATGGCGAACTTCTTCATGTGGGTCACTCCTGTTTTTCGAAAGGTCTGCGCCGTATGTCCTGGCGGCAGGTATGAAGGTAGTTGCATGGGCTGTGCCAGCTTTCCCGCTTCGCTTGTTCCCTTTAAAATCAACAAGTTAGCTAATTGCTATCAAGCTCAATGTCGTGCATTTTGCAATCAGCGCGGTAAACCTGCATGCAAGATGCAAGTCCGCAAAAGGTTCCCGTACCCCATGAAAAAAGGGCCCCGAAGGGCCCTTTCTGTGTAGCGTGGCAGTCGCTTAGACGCCCGAGGCCTTGGCCGCGGCAACGTCTTTGATCGATAGCTTGATACGGCCGCGGTTGTCCACGTCCAATACCAGTACTTCGACTTCCTGGCCTTCTTTCAGGATGTCGGTGACTTTCTCGACGCGAGCATCGCTCAGCATGGAGATGTGCACCAGGCCGTCCTTGCCAGGCAGGATGTTGACGAAGGCGCCGAAGTCGACGATACGCTCAACCTTGCCGACGTAGATCTTGCCGATTTCGGCCTCGGCGGTGATGCCCAGGATGCGCTGCTTGGCAGCCTCTGCCGCTTCCTTGGTTTCGCCAAAGATCTTGATCGAGCCGTCGTCTTCGATGTCGATCGAAGCCTTGGTCTCTTCACAGATGGCACGAATGGTGGCGCCGCCTTTACCGATGACGTCACGGATCTTGTCGGTGTCGATCTTCATCGCGATCATGGTCGGGGCGTTGGCCGACAGCTCGGTACGCGACTGACCAATGATCTGGTTCATCTGGCCGAGGATGTTCAGGCGCGCTTCCAGGGCCTGGCCCAGGGCGATTTCCATGATCTCTTCGGTGATGCCGTTGATCTTGATGTCCATCTGCAGCGCGGTCACGCCTTTGGCGGTACCGGCTACCTTGAAGTCCATGTCGCCCAGGTGGTCTTCATCACCCAGGATGTCGGTCAGAACGGCGAACTTCTCGCCTTCCTTGACCAGGCCCATGGCGATACCGGCAACCGGTGCCTTCATCGGCACACCCGCGTCCATCAGCGCCAGGGAAGCGCCACAGACCGACGCCATGGAGCTGGAACCGTTGGACTCGGTGATTTCCGAAACGACGCGAATGGTGTACGGGAACACGTCAGCGGCCGGCAGCATGGCCTGCACCGAACGACGAGCCAGACGACCGTGACCGATTTCGCGACGGCCAGCACCACCCATACGGCCACACTCACCTACCGAGAACGGCGGGAAGTTGTAGTGCAGCATGAACGGGTCTTTTTTCTCGCCTTCGAGGGTATCCAGCAGCTGTGCGTCACGGGCAGTACCCAGGGTCGCAACGACCAGTGCCTGAGTCTCGCCACGGGTGAACAGCGCCGAACCGTGGGTCTTCGGCAGAACACCTACTTCGATGTTAAGCGGACGAACGGTCTTGGTGTCGCGGCCATCGATACGCGGTTTGCCGTTAACGATGTTTTCGCGAACGGTGCGGTATTCGATTTCGCCGAAGATTTCTTTTACTTCGGCAGCCGAAGGCTGGCCTTCTTCACCGGAGAACTTGGCGATGGCCTGATCACGCAGCTCGCCCAGGCGCGCATAGCGGTCAGCCTTGACGGTGATGGTGTAGCCCTGCGAAACCGCTTCGCCGAACTCGGCGCGGATAGCGTTGAACAGCTCGGTGTTGGCAACGGCAGGTTTCCAGTCCCAGGTTGGCTTGCCAGCTTCGGCAGCCAGCTCTTTGACAGCCTGGATAACAGCCTGGAATTCGTCGTGGGCGAACAGTACGGCACCCAGCATCTGGTCTTCGGTCAGCTCTTGAGCTTCCGATTCAACCATCAGTACGGCGTCGGAGGTACCGGCAACGACCATGTCCAGGCTCGAGGCAGCCAGTTGCTCGTAGGTCGGGTTCAGCAGGTAGCCGGTGCTCTCGTGGAAGGCAACGCGGGCGGCGCCGATCGGGCCTTCGAACGGAATACCGGAAATGGCCAGGGCAGCCGAGGTACCGATCATCGCGGCGATGTCCGGGTCGGTCTTCTTGCTGGTGGAAACCACGGTGCAGACGACCTGCACTTCGTTCATGAAGCCTTCCGGGAACAGCGGACGGATCGGACGGTCGATCAGGCGCGAGGTCAGGGTCTCTTTCTCGGAAGGACGGCCTTCACGCTTGAAGAAGCCACCCGGGATCTTGCCGGCGGCGTAGGTCTTTTCCTGGTAGTGAACCGACAGCGGGAAGAAACCCTTGCCTGGATCAGCCTGTTTGGCACCTACCACGGTCACCAGCACGGTGACGTCGTTGTCGACGGTAACCAGCACGGCGCCGGTTGCCTGACGGGCAATACGGCCCGTTTCGAGAGTAACGGTCGACTGACCGAACTGGAATGTCTTGATTACCGGGTTCACGGTTTCCTACCTTTTTCAGTGGCTCTTGGGGGAACTGGTTTCTTGCGAATGTGTGGGCAGAACGGGGAATCGGCCCCATTGACCGTCCAGATACAACACGAGGCTGGGAGCCTGGTTGAAGAGCGCAAAGCGCTCCACTTCACCAGGCTGCCAACCTCGGAGATACGCATGGCATGCCCATAGACAACGCTGCCAGGCAGCGCTGCCAATGCATGAGACACGCCATGCACACCACTGACCAGGCCGCTATTAGCGACGCAGGCCCAGGCGACCGATCAGGGCGCTGTAACGAGTGGTGTCTTTGCCCTTCAGGTAGTCCAGCAGCTTACGACGCTGGTTTACCATGCGGATCAGGCCACGACGCGAGTGGTGGTCTTTACCGTTGGCCTTGAAGTGGCCTTGCAGCTTGTTGATGTTCGCGGTCAGCAGAGCAACCTGAACTTCCGGGCTACCAGTGTCGCCAGCAGCTTGCTGGTAGTCGGTAACGATTTGAGCTTTTTCTTCAACGCTGAGGGCCATTTGGCTTCTCCTGATAACGGATCCCGCAAGCGGGGTCCAATAGGCCAGGGACAAATCCCTGTATTAATAAGAAAGGTGTGACCGTGCCTACTGACAGCCACCCTTGATTCCGTAGGGCTCGGCCGAAGCCTCACCCCGCGGTTTCGGTCATTCCGACCGAATCAGCCGACGCGGCGCAATACGCCCGTCTTCGCTCACTTCACCGATACCGATGAAGCGCGCATTGTGATCCTGTACCCGGACCATGCCAAACTGTGGCGCGTCCGGCGCGCGTACTGCCTGCCCATGCAGCCAGTAGAACGCACTGTGCTCGGACAGGCACACCATGGGCCAGTCCTGCAGACCGCTGTCCGAGGGCATCAGGAAGCGATCGAGCGCTTCGTTGCCACCTTCGGCATGGGCCTGTTCGAGCGCTTCGAGCGTGACCGTCTGTGCCAGCGCAAAGGGCCCGGCCTGGGTCCTGCGCAGCTCGGCGACATAGGCGCCGCAACCAAGGGCCTCGCCGATATCCTCCACCAGGGTGCGGATATAGGTGCCTTTGCTGCATCCTACGCTCAGCCGTGCACGGGTGCCTTCACACTCCAGCAACTCCAAGCGGTTAATAGTAACAGAACGCGCCTCGCGCTCCACTACCTCTCCTGCACGCGCCAGCTTGTAAAGTGGCTGGCCGTCACGCTTGAGCGCCGAGTACATCGGCGGTATCTGGCTGATAGGGCCACGAAATCGTGGCAGTACTGCCTCGATGTCGGCACGACCAACGGTCACCTCGCGGGTCTGCAGCACCTCACCTTCGGCATCGCCGGTGTTGGTAGTCTGCCCCATCTGCATGACGGTTTCGTAGCCCTTGTCGGAATCGAGCAGGTACTGCGAAAACTTGGTCGCCTCGCCAAAGCACAGTGGCAGCACGCCGGTTGCCAGCGGGTCGAGGCTGCCAGTATGGCCGGCCTTTTCCGCGTTGAGCAGCCAGCGCACCTTTTGCAGGGCGGCGTTGGACGTAAAGCCCAAAGGCTTGTCGAGCAGGATGATGCCGCTGACATTGCGGCGGATACGTTTGACCTGGGCCACCGCTTACTCCTTGGTGTCCAGCTCGTCGGTATCCTTGTGCAGGCGGTCTTCGGCCACTGCACGCTCGATCAGCGCCGACAGGTGCACACCGCGGCTGACGCTTTCATCGAAGTGGAAGTGCAGCTGCGGCACGCTGCGCAGTTGCATCGAGCGGCCAAGGTGCAGACGCAGGAAGCTGGCAGCACTGTTCAGTGCCTTCAACGACTGCTTCACGGCATCTGGCGTTTCCTCGCCCATGACGGTGATGAACACCTTGGCATGGCCCAGGTCACGGCTGACGTCCACGGCGGTGATGGTAACCAGACCGACACGTGGATCCTTGACTTCGCGACGGATCAGCTCGGCCAGCTCGCGCTGCATCTGATCGCCGATACGTTGGGTACGGCTGTATTCTTTGGCCATTTTTGCTACCTGTAACTTAAAGCGGCAAACGCCCGGTCAGACCAATGCCTGACCGGGCGCTACCTGAAGAGGTGCCGCAAACCGCCCTGTAGCGGAGGTTTGCGGCTTGCTCGCCCTTAAAGGGTACGAGCCACCTGGACTTTCTCGAAGACTTCGATCTTGTCACCGACCTTGACGTCGTTGTAGCTCTTGACGCCAATACCGCACTCCATGCCGCTACGCACTTCGGCGGCGTCGTCCTTGAAGCGACGCAGCGATTCCAGCTCGCCTTCGAAGATAACCACGTCTTCGCGCAGAACGCGGATCGGACGGTTACGGTACACGGTACCTTCGATGACCATACAGCCAGCGATGGCGCCGAACTTCGGCGAACGGAACACGTCACGCACTTCGGCGACACCCAGGATGTTCTCGCGAACATCGCTGCCGAGCATGCCGGTCAGGGCCTTCTTGACGTCTTCGATGATGTCGTAGATCACGTTGTAGTAACGCATATCCAGACCTTCCTGCTCGACGATCTTGCGCGCGCCGGCATCGGCACGCACGTTGAAGCCGAACAGTACTGCATTCGAAGCCAGCGCCAGGTTGGCGTCGCTTTCGGTGATACCACCAACACCACCACCGATCACGCGCACCTGGACTTCGTCGTTGCCCAGGCCGGCGAGCGACCCGTTCAACGCTTCCAGGGAACCACGCACATCGGTCTTGAGGACGATGTTGAGGGTCTTCTTCTCTTCCTGACCCATGGTCTCGAAGATGTTTTCCAGCTTGCCCGCATGAGCACGGGCCAGCTTGACCTCACGGTATTTGCCTTGACGGAACATGGCAACTTCGCGGGCTTTCTTCTCGTCAGCAACCACGGACAGCTCGTCACCGGCTTCCGGAGTACCGTCCAGGCCGAGGATCTCGACCGGGATAGACGGGCCGGCTTCCTTCACAGGCTTGCCGTTCTCGTCCAGCATGGCACGCACGCGGCCATAGTTGGAGCCGCACAGCACCATGTCGCCCTGACGCAGGGTACCGTCCTGAACCAGGATGGTGGCCACTGGGCCACGGCCCTTGTCCAGGCGCGATTCGACGACCACGCCACGACCTGGAGCGGTCGGGGTTGCGGTCAGCTCGAGGATCTCGGCCTGCAGCAGGACGGCTTCGAGCAGTTCGTCGACGCCGGTACCCATCTTCGCCGAAACCTTGACGAATGGAGTGTCACCACCCCAGTCCTCGGAAGTAACACCTTCGACAGACAGTTCGTTGCGGATGCGATCGAGGTCAGCACCTGGCTTGTCGATCTTGTTCACCGCAACTACCAACGGAACGCCAGCTGCCTTGGCATGCTGAACGGCTTCGCGGGTTTGTGGCATCACGCCGTCGTCCGCTGCCACCACCAGGATGACGATGTCGGTCGCCTTGGCACCGCGTGCACGCATCTGGGTGAAAGCTGCGTGGCCCGGGGTGTCGAGGAAGGTGACCATGCCACGATCGGTTTCCACGTGGTAGGCACCGATGTGCTGGGTGATACCACCGGCTTCGCCAGCGGCAACCTTGGCACGACGGATGTAGTCGAGCAGCGAGGTCTTACCATGGTCAACGTGCCCCATGACAGTGACCACCGGCGCACGCGACTCGGTCTGGCCTTCGAATTTCAGCGATTCGGCCAGGGAGTCTTCCAGGGCGGTATCGCTGACCAGGGTGACCTTGTGACCCAGCTCTTCTGCGATCAGCTGAGCGGTTTCCTGGTCGAGCACCTGGTTGATGGTAACCGGGGTGCCCATCTTGAACATGAACTTGACGACTTCAGCGCCCTTGACGGACATCTGGTTGGCCAGTTCGGAAACCGTGATGGTCTCGCCGATGGTCACGTCACGGATGACGGGGCCGGTCGGGTTCTGGAAACCATGCTGGTTACGCTTCTTCAGCTTGCCCTTGCCACCACGGCCGCGACGAGCGCCATCGCTCTCTTCGTCGGTGGTACGCGGAGCAGCACGCGGAGTCGGCGCCTTTTCCTTTTCCTTGACCTTGACCTTGATCGACACACGAGGCGCCTCGCCACGACGACGGTCGTCATCACGGGTGCGGCTTTCGTTGCGACGGGTCTCGTCCTTCTTGCGCTCGGCAGCACGGGCTGCAGCGTCTTCGGAGGCCGGGGCGTCGGCGACTACCGGGGCCGGGGCAGCGGCAGGTGCCGGCTCTGGCTTGGCGGCAGGCGCAGGGGCGGCTACAGCAGAGTTGGCTGCCTGACGGCGAGCCTGATCTTCGTTGCGCTGGCGAACATCGGCGTCAACCTTGTCGCGAGCGGCGTTTTCAGCCGCGCGGCGCTCTTCCACTTCACGCTTCTGCTCAGCCTGGATTTCTTCCGGGCTGCGCTGCACGAATACTTTCTTCTTGCGTACTTCTACGCTGATGCTCTTGCTACCGGCGACACGCAGGGTGCTGGTGGTTTTGCGCTGCAAGGTAATCTTGCGCGGTTCTTCCGCCTTGCTCTTGTGGCTGCTCTTCAAATGAGTCAACAGGGTCTGCTTCTCATTGTCGGTCACTACCTGACCGGCGTCGGTGTGCGGCAGACCTGCCTCACGCATCTGCTGCAGCAGGCGCTCTACCGGTGCCTCGACCTCTTGGGCCAGTTCTTTCACCGTGACTTGCGTCATGCACTTCTCTCCTCAGGCCGCGCCTAATTACTCGAACCAATGGGCTCGGGCGGCCATGATCAACTTGCCGGCACGCTCTTCGTCGATGCCGTCGATGTCGAGCAGATCGTCGATCGACTGCTCGGCCAGGTCTTCGCGGTTAACCACGCCGCGCACCGCCAGTTCAGCCGCCAGGTCTTTGTCCATACCCTCAAGAGAGAGCAGGTCTTCGGCCGGGTGGGCGTCTGCCAGTTTTTCTTCGGTAGCGATGGCCTTGGTCAACAAACGGTCCTTGGCTCGAGCGCGGAGCTCATTGACGATATCTTCGTCAAAGCCATCGATGTTGAGCATTTCTTCCAACGGTACGTAGGCAATTTCTTCGAGGCTGGTAAAGCCTTCGTCGACCAGCACTTGGGCCAGCTCCTCGTCGACTTCCAGCTCATCAATGAAATTGCGCAGGATGTCACCGGTTTCGGCCTGCTGCTTGGCCTGAATGTCCTTCTCGGTCATCACGTTCAGCGTCCAGCCGGTCAACTGACTGGCAAGACGAACGTTCTGACCGCCACGACCAATGGCCTGGGCCAGGTTATCCTCGGCGACGGCGATGTCCATGGCATGGGCATCTTCATCAACGATGATCGCCGCGACTTCAGCCGGCGACATGGCGTTGATGACGAACTGCGCCGGGTTATCGTCCCAGAGGACGATATCCACACGCTCACCACCCAACTCCCCGGATACAGCTTGGACGCGCGAACCACGCATGCCGATACAGGCGCCTTGCGGGTCGATGCGCTTGTCCTTGGAGCGGACGGCGATCTTGGCTCGCGAACCCGGATCACGGGAGGCAGCCATGACTTCAATGAGGCCCTCGGCAATTTCCGGCACTTCAATGCGGAAAAGCTCGATCAGCATCTGTGGCGCGGTGCGCGACAGGATCAGCTGAGGACCACGGTTTTCAGTGCGAATCTCCTTGAGCAGTGCACGCAGGCGCACACCCACACGGAAGGTTTCGCGCGGAATGATATCTTCGCGGGCCAGCAAGGCCTCGGCGTTGTTGCCCAGGTCAACGATGACGTTGTCGCGGGTAACCTTTTTGACGGTACCGGAAATGATCTCGCCTACGCGTTCGCGGTAGGCATCGACCACCTGGGCACGCTCGGCCTCACGGACCTTCTGCACGATGACCTGCTTGGCGGTCTGGGCGGCGATACGACCGAACTCGATGGACTCGATCTTCTCCTCGATCACGTCACCAATCTTGGCTTCCGGATGAGTGTCCTTGATCTTGTCCAACCAGGTTTCGATCGCCGGGTCGTCAAGATCGGCTTCGTCGACCACGGTCCAGCGACGGAAGGTCTCGTAGCTACCGGTGTGGCGGTTGATTTCCACACGCAGATCAACTTCGTCTTCAAAACGTTTTTTGGTCGCAGTGGCCAGGGCCACCTCCAGCGCTTCGAAAATGACGCCGGGCGGTACACCTTTTTCGTTGGATACCGATTCAACAACCAGCAGTACTTCTTTGCTCATCGTACGCCTCGCCTTGCGCAAGCCATTGGGCCCGGATAGTCCGCCGGGCCCGGCACGTCTCAGTCAAAACTGGGAATAATATTGGCCTTGTCGATCGAGTCGATCGGCAACAGGAACTCCTGATTGTCCACCTGGACAACCACATCCTGCTCCTCCACACCGCGGAGAAGGCCCTGGAAGTTACGACGACCCTCGAAGGGTGAGCGCAGCTTGATCTTCACTTGTTCGCCGGCATGCGAGGCAAACTGTTCCAGAGTGAACAGTGGGCGATCCATGCCTGGAGAAGACACCTCGAGGGTGTACTCACTGCTGATTGGATCTTCCACATCGAGAATGGCGCTGACCTGACGACTGACCGCTTCGCAGTCCTCCACCAGGATGCCGCCGTCTTTGTCGATGTAGATGCGCAGTACCGAATGCTTACCCTGGGAAACGAACTCGATCCCCCAGCACTGATAGCCCAGACCCTCGACAACCGGGGCCAACAAGGCCTGCAACTGTTCTAGCTTGCTCGACACCTGAACCCCCTCGTGCATGCTGTGCAAATAAAAAATGGGCAAAGCGCCCATCCCTGAAAGCGCCGTTGGACAACGACGCCGAAAACTGTTCGGTTAGCAAAAAGCCCCTGAAAAGGGGCTCCGCTGAAGCTGGTTGCGGGGGCTGGATTTGAACCAACGACCTTCGGGTTATGAGCCCGACGAGCTACCAAGCTGCTCCACCCCGCGACAAAGCTGGGGCGAAAGTATAAGACCGAACCCTGTTAAGGGTCAAATCCAAACGTTCACCTACAAGAAAGCCCGCTAAAGCGGGCTCTCAAGCTTCAATTGGTACCGAGAAGGGGACTCGAACCCCTACACCCTATGGGCACAACCACCTCAAGGTTGCGTGTCTACCAATTCCACCACCTCGGCAATATTACTACTTGAAACCCGTTACTTCTGCTCTTGAGCCGGAGGAGGTACATCACCAGTGTTATTGGTGGTTTCGCTCTTCTGCTGTTGGAGCACCGGTACATCATCATTAACTGCCGGTTTTTGCGGCTCTTTCACTTCTAGCACTGCTGGATCTGGAAGACCTGCTTGGCTAAGCTGGTGAGCTTGTTGCTTCGCGAAGTATCCTAACCCAAGTGCTGTCAAAAAGAAAGTGGCAGCGAGTATAGCAGTGAATTTACTTAGGAACGTTGCAGAGCCTTGGCTCCCGAACACGGTGTTTGAAGCACCCGCGCCGAAAGATGCACCTGCTTCCGCACCCTTACCCTGTTGCAACAGAACCAGCACTACAAGCGACAGCGCTGCCAACAGATGAAAAACAACGATGACTGTTTCCAGCATTTGTTCAGTTTCCTGCGGCGCGACAAATTGCACCGAATTCGTCTGCGTTCAGGGAAGCCCCACCAATGAGACCCCCATCGATATCCGGCATGCCGAACAGTTCGGCCGCATTGGCCGCCTTCACGCTGCCGCCGTAGAGCAACTGCACCTTCGCAGCTACTTCAGCATCTTCTGCCGCCAGCTGGCTGCGGATGGCGGCGTGCACATCCTGGGCCTGCTGTGGCGTGGCCGTGAGGCCGGTGCCGATGGCCCATACAGGCTCATAGGCAATTACTGCATTGGCAAAAGCCTTAACACCGAATGCCTCGATGATACTGCTTAGTTGACGCCCGACAACTTCAAGCGTTTTGCCAGCCTCGCGCTCTTCAAGGGTTTCCCCTATGCAAAGCACTGGCTTCAAACCTTTGGCCTGGGCCGCTGCAAACTTGCGATTGAGCACTTCGTCGGTTTCACCAATGATCTGGCGACGCTCCGAATGGCCAACCAACACCAACTTGCAACCTGCCTCGACCAGCTGCTCCGGAGCAACTTCCCCGGTCAGCGCACCCTGTTCGGGTTGTACAGCAGAATTCTGTGCACCGACAGTAATTTCTTTACCCGCCAGGCCATCGATCACTTGATTGATGAACAGGGCCGATGGAAACACTGCGACTTCCACTTCGCTCGGCAAGGCGAGATTGCTCAAGCCTTCGGTCAGCTCAGCGACGCTAGCGCGGGTACCGTGCATCTTCCAGTTACCAGCTACCATAGGGCGACGCATGCTTTACCTCGTCGGTCAAAGTGGGCGCAGATCTTACCCAACCAGATCTGCGCTGGCAAGCGCCTTCAGGCACAAACTTCGCCGACCAGTTTGGCCAACGCTTCAGCGTGCGTGCGCACCTGGCTTTCGTCTTCGCCTTCGACCATAACCCGCACCAGCGGCTCTGTACCCGACTTGCGCAACAGAACACGGCCGCGCCCCGCCAGGGCCTCGGTCACCTTGGCACTGGCTTCCTTGACTGCCGGGTGCTCCAGCGGGTCGACCTTGCTGGCGCCGAAGCGCACGTTGATCAGTACCTGCGGGCACTTGCGCAGGGCCTGACGGGCCTGTGCCAGGGTTTCGCCACGGCGCTTGAGCGCCATCAGCACCTGCAGCGCGGCAATGATCGCGTCACCGGTGGTGGTGTGGTTGCAGCACACGACGTGCCCGGAGTTTTCACCACCGATCAGCCACTCACGCTCCAGCAGCTCGGCCATGACGTAGCGGTCGCCGACCTTGGCCCGTACGAACGGAATATCCAGGTCCTTCAGCGCAAGCTCCAGGCCCAGGTTGCTCATCAGCGTACCCACCACCCCGCCCTGCAGCTTGCCACGATCGTGCAGGTCGCGGGCAATGATGAACAGCAGCTCGTCACCGTCGACGATGGCGCCAGTATGGTCGACCATCAACACGCGATCGCCGTCACCGTCGAAGGCAATGCCGAGGTCGGCATGGCCAACCAGTACGGCGGCCTGCAGCGATTCGATGTGGGTCGAGCCGCAACCTTCGTTGATGTTCAGGCCGTCTGGCTGCGCATGCAGCACGGTCACATCGGCGCCCAGCTCACGGAACACGCTCGGCGCCACCTTGTAGGTTGCACCGTGGGCGCAATCGACCACCAGCTTGAGGCCGTCGAAGCTGGTGCTGCTAGGCACGCTGCTCTTGCAGAACTCGATGTAGCGGCCGGCAGCATCGTTGATGCGCGACACCTTGCCCAGCTTGCCCGAGTCGACAACCGTCATCGGCTGGTCGAGCAGCTCTTCGATCATCAGCTCGACTTCGTCCGGCAGCTTGGTCCCTTGGCCCGAGAAAAACTTGATGCCGTTGTCTTCGTGTGGGTTGTGCGAGGCACTGATGACAATGCCAGCCTGGGCATGGAAGGTGCGAGTCAGGTAGGCGATGGCCGGTGTAGGCATTGGCCCCAGCAGCATGACGTCGGCACCTGCCGCAGCCAGGCCGGCTTCGAGTGCAGACTCGAACATGTAGCCGGAAATACGCGTGTCCTTGCCCACCAACACCCGGCAATGGCCCTGCTTGCGGAACGCCATGCCGGCCGCCCAGCCAAGCTTCAGCATGAACTCAGGCGTGATCGGGAATTCGCCGACGCGGCCACGGATGCCGTCGGTACCGAAGTATTTTCTGCTCATAGGGACTCCAATGTTCTTATTCGGCGTTTTGCACCGCAGCAATCATGCGTACGACATCAACAGTTTCAGCCACATCATGGACTCGAAGGATGCTCGCCCCTTTAGTCATGGCCAACGCCGCCAGCGCAAGGCTGCCGTACAAGCGCTCGCCGACCGGACGTTCCAGCGTCAGGCCGATCATGCTCTTTCGTGATACGCCCACCAGTAGCGGGCGCCCAAGGCGATAGAGCGCTTCCATGTGCTTGAACAGGCTCAGGTTGTGCGCCAGTGTCTTGGCGAAACCAAAGCCCGGGTCAAGGATGATTCTATCCGCATCGATGGCCGCTGCAGCACAGGCGGCCATCCGCTGCTCTAGATAACGCGTGACGTCAGCGGTCACATCATCGTAGTGCGGGTCGTCCTGCATGTTACCCGGCTCGCCGCGCATGTGCATGAGGCACACCGGCAGGCCGGTATCCGCAGCGGCGTCCAGGGCGCCATCGCGCTCCAGGGCACGTACGTCGTTGATCAACCCGGCACCGAGGCGCGCCGATTCACGCATGACGGCAGGCGTCGAGGTATCGACCGAAATGACGACATCGAGGCGACTGTTGATGGCCTCCACCATCGGTGCCACACGCTCCAGCTCCTCGGTCACCGATACCGCTCGCGCGCCGGGACGCGTGGACTCACCGCCGATGTCGATCAGCGTGGCGCCGGCCGCAACCATCGCTTCGGCATGGCGCAGGGCCTCGTCGCGCTGACTGAAGCGCCCGCCATCGGAGAAGGAATCGGGGGTGATATTGAGAATACCCATGACATGGGTACGCGACAAATCAAGAACCCGGTTGCCGCAAGGCAACCGGGTCGGGTACTGCACTGAGCTCATAAACGCCCTTAGTGTTGAGCTGCCGGACCGCCAATTGGCGATTCAGGGCGATCATCCTGGGCAGCAGGGGTGCCCGAATGCTTGTCATCGTCCCAATCACGCGGTTCGCGTGGCGTACGGCCAGCCATGATGTCATCGATCTGATCGGCATCAATGGTCTCATATTTCATCAGCGCTTCAGTCATCGCCTCGAGCTTGTCGCGATTTTCAATCAGCAGCTGCTTGGCGGTGGCGTAGCACTGGTCGATGATGCTGCGCACTTCAGAGTCGATCAGCTTGGCAGTCTCGCCAGAAACACTGGCGTGCTGGCTGCCCGCGCTACGACCCAGGAACACCTCACCCTCTTCTTCTGCATACATCAACGGGCCGAGTTTTTCCGACAAGCCCCACTTGGTCACCATGTTGCGAGCGAGCTGGCTGGCCCGCATGATGTCGTTGGAAGCGCCCGTGGTGACGCCATCGAAGCCCAGGGTCATTTCCTCAGCGATACGGCCACCGTACAGCGAGCAGATCTGGCTGATCAGCGCACGCTTGGACAGGCTGTAGCGGTCTTCTTCCGGCAGGAACATGGTCACGCCCAAGGCGCGACCGCGCGGAATGATCGAAACCTTGTAGACCGGGTCGTGCTCAGGCACCAGGCGACCAACGATGGCATGACCCGCCTCGTGGTACGCAGTGTTCCTCTTTTCTTTCTCGGACATGACCATGGTCTTGCGCTCGGCGCCCATCATGATCTTGTCTTTGGCCAGTTCGAACTCTTTCATTTCGACCAGGCGCTTGTTGGAACGCGCAGCAAACAGCGAGGCCTCGTTGACCAGGTTGGCCAGGTCGGCACCGGAGAAGCCGGGGGTACCACGGGCAATGACCGCCGGGTTGACGTTTTCGCCAATCGGGACCTTGCGCATGTGCACCTTGAGGATCTGTTCGCGACCACGGATGTCTGGCAGGCCTACCACCACCTGACGGTCGAAGCGGCCAGGGCGCAGCAGCGCCGGGTCGAGTACGTCAGGGCGGTTGGTAGCGGCAATGACGATGATGCCATCGTTCATTTCGAAGCCGTCCATCTCTACCAGCAACTGGTTGAGGGTTTGTTCACGCTCGTCGTGACCGCCGCCCATGCCAGCGCCACGGTGGCGACCAACGGCGTCGATTTCGTCGATGAAGATGATGCACGGGGCGTGCTTCTTGGCCTGCTCGAACATGTCGCGCACGCGGCTGGCACCGACACCGACGAACATTTCAACGAAGTCCGAACCGGAAATGGTGAAGAACGGTACTTTCGCCTCGCCCGCAATGGCCTTTGCCAGCAGGGTCTTACCGGTACCGGGCGGGCCGACCATCAGCACGCCGCGGGGGATACGACCGCCCAGGCGCTGGAACTTGCCCGGATCGCGCAGGAACTCGACCAGCTCGCCCACTTCTTCCTTGGCTTCGTCGCAACCTGCAACGTCGGCCAATGTGGTCTTGACCTGGTCTTCGGACAGCAGGCGCGCCTTGCTCTTGCCGAAGCTCATCGGCCCGCCCTTGCCACCCGCGCCGCCTTGCATCTGGCGCATGAAGAACATGAACACCGCGATGATCACCAGGATCGGGAAGCTGGCGACCAGCAACTGCGTCCAGATGCTCTGCTGTTCTGGCTGCTTGCCTTCGACAACCACGTGGTTGTCAACCAGGTCACCGATCAGGCCATTGTCGGTAATGGCCGGGCGCACGGTCTTGAAGCTGTCGCCGTCGGCGCGCTTGCCGGTAATGATGTAGCCGTCGACGGTCACACGCTCGACCTTGCCATCCTTGACCTGCTGGATAAAGTCGGAATAGTTGAGGGTCTGCGGCTCGTTAGGGCTGGAGAAGTTGTTCATCACTGTCACCAGGACAGCTGCGATGATCAACCACAGGATCAGATTCTTTGCCATGTCGTTCAATTCGCTACCCTCTGAGGCCGGCGCACGACGCAGCCGTGCCTCGCATGATATTCATCGCCCTAACTTACTACATTACCTACGCAGCCGCAGGCACCGTCTGTAACCCTTTGTGAAAGCTAGACTACACGAAGTTCGGACGATCCTGACGCAGTGGCCGATTGGAATTAACTATCGGCCACCCCGCTTCACACCTTTCATGCCCCTTTGAAGCCCCTGCCCAACAGGTATTGCTCACGGGAACGGTCCCGCGACGACGATGGCTTGCGCATCTGCACCTTGTCGAACTTGCTACGCACGTCCTTCAGGTACACGTCAAAACCTTCGCCCTGGAAAATCTTGATCAGGAAATCGCCGCCAGGCTTGAGCACGCGGGTTGCCAGATCGAGCGCCAACTCGCAGAGGAACATGGCCCGTGGAATATCTACTGCGGGCGTACCACTCATATTGGGGGCCATGTCGGAAATCACAAGGTCCACGTGCGAATCGCCGACCGCTTCGAGAATGCGCTGCAGCACTTCGTCATGGGTGAAGTCACCCTGAATGAAGGTCACATCCGCGATCGAGTCCATTTCCAGAATGTCGGAAGCAATCAGGCGCCCCTGGCCACCAATCAGACGACTGGTCACCTGCGACCAGCCACCAGGCGCCGCGCCGAGGTCGATAACACTCATGCCCGGGCGGATCAGCCGGTCCTTTTCCTGAATCTCCAGCAGTTTGTAGCTCGCACGCGAGCGGTAGCCATCCTTCTGCGCCTGTTTGACGAAAGGGTCGTTAAAATGCTCTCGCAGCCAGTTTGCGCTGCTTTTGGAACGTTGTACCACGGGGCACCTCGATGATATGCGTCGTGATTGACTGGGCGGAGCCGGTGGCCCTCGGGTAAAATGCCCGTCAATTTTACAGAATCAGACGGAAAGGGTCAGATTATGCCGCTCAATAACGAGCAGAAGAAGCAATACAAGTCCATTGGTCATGACCTGAAGCCGGTCCTGATCGTTGCCGGGAACGGTCTGAATGAAGGCGTAGTCGCCGAACTGGAGCGTGCGCTGGTCGACCATGAGCTGATCAAAGTCGAGATTCGTTCGGAAGACCGCGAAGAACGTGCAGCAACTATTGCCGAGCTGTGCAAGGCCGGCCGTGCCGAGCTGGTGCAGACCATCGGCAAAAAAGCGCTGATTTACCGCAAGAACCCACAGCCGAACAAGCAGCTGTCCAATATCCACCGCTACAAGTAACGGTGGCTCCGGTCAGTGGCGCGATGAGCGCGCCCTGACCGGCACCGGCTGGGCCACCAGCACGATGCCGGAAAAGCCCAGGACCAGGAAGCAGAACATCTGCCAGCGCTCACCCACGGAAATACCGTAGCGCAAGGTGTAATACCCCACGCAGGCACCGAAGCCGAGCAACAGCATCTGGCCACGGAACTGCCGCCACCAGGCCGCCAGGCCGTCCACCCTTGCCAGCACTGCCAGCTGGGTCAACAAGCCAAGCAACGCCACGCCGATCAACCAGCGGTCGATCTGCCCGGCGATATCCTGCACCAGCAGCGGGGCCAGGCCACTGACCTTGAGCGCAGGCACCAGCCCCACATGGAACACCCATAAGCCACCGACCCAGAAAACCTGGGCCAGTTGCCAGAGGATCCCCTCGAGGGATGGCGCCCGCAGGCGCCGGTCAGATGTGCTTGACTTCGACAATCTCGTACTCGACCGTGCCGCTAGGCGTCTTGACGACGACAGTATCACCTTCTTCCTTGCCGATGATGGCACGGGCAATCGGCGCACCGCTCGAGAGCTTGCCCTGTTTCACGTCGGCTTCATCCTCGCCGACGATCTGGTAGGTCACTTCTTCATCGGTTTCAGTGTTGGCCAGTACCACTGTGGTACCGAAAATCACCTTGCCGGTGTGGGGGATCGTGGTC
Organism: Pseudomonas sp. XP2; assembly: GCF_053557975.1. Classification (NCBI taxonomy): domain Bacteria; kingdom Pseudomonadati; phylum Pseudomonadota; class Gammaproteobacteria; order Pseudomonadales; family Pseudomonadaceae; genus Pseudomonas; species Pseudomonas sp. XP2. Next base: position 579,310 of record NZ_JBNRIK010000001.1, on the reverse strand, counting down.
ACGTCGATCACGACCGAGTTCTGCAAACGGCCTTCGATATCGCGGATACGCGCCTCGACCATGCCCTGCTCTTCACGGGCGGCATGGTATTCGGCGTTTTCCTTGAGGTCGCCCAGTTCGCGTGCCTCACCAATCGCCTGGCTCAGGCGCGGGCGTTCGGTCTTGCTCAGGAACAGGTGCTCCTCTTCCAGGGCGCGAGCGCCCTGGACGGTCATCGGGTACTTGGTAATGCTCATGCTTTCAGTCCTGCATGCAGATCTTGCAGGCGACGAACGGTCTTTTCCGGACCAAATTTCAGCGCCTCGCAGATGGCTTCACCGGCCGCAATGGTAGTGGTGCAGTAAATCTTGTGCTGCAGCGCATTGCGACGAATCGAGTAGGAATCGGCAATCGACTGGCGGCCTTCGGTGGTGTTGATGATCAGCGACACTTCGTCGTTCTTGATCATGTCGACCACGTGCGGGCGGCCTTCGGTCACCTTGTTCACACGGCGCACTTTCAGGCCTGCCGCTTCGATCACCTTGGCAGTGCCAGCAGTTGCAACCACTTCGAAGCCCAGGGCGATCAGGTCGCGGGCAACGCCAGCCACTTGCGGCTTGTCGTCGTCACGCACGCTGATGAACGCGGTACCACCGGTCGGCAGCACTTCGCTGGCACCCATCTGGGCTTTGGCGAACGCTTCACCGAAGGTGTCACCGACACCCATGACTTCACCGGTCGATTTCATCTCAGGGCCGAGGATCGGGTCAACCCCTGGGAACTTGGCGAACGGGAAGACGGCTTCCTTGACGCTGTAGAAGTTCGGGATGATTTCCTGGGTAAAGCCCAGCTCTTTCAAGGTTTTGCCGGCCATTACGCGGGCGGCGATCATGGCCAGGGAAGTGCCGATGCACTTGGACACGAACGGCACGGTACGCGAGGCGCGCGGGTTGACTTCGATCACGTAGATCTTGTCGCCCTGCAGGGCCAGCTGCACGTTCATCAGGCCGACAACGCCGAGCTCCAGGGCCATTTTTGCGACCTGTACGCGGACTTCGTCCTGCACCTCCTTGCTCAGCGAGTAAGGTGGCAGCGAGCACGCCGAGTCACCGGAGTGAACGCCGGCCTGCTCAATGTGCTGCATGATGGCGCCGATCACCACGTCGGTGCCGTCGCACACCGCATCCACGTCCATCTCGATGGCGCAGTTGAGGAAGTGGTCGAGCAGTACCGGGCTGTCGTTGGACACTTGCACGGCTTCACGCAGGTAGCGCTTGAGCTCGTCCAGTTCGTAGACGATCTCCATGGCGCGGCCGCCCAGTACGTACGACGGGCGCACCACCAGCGGGTAACCGATGCTGCCAGCAGCGCGGATAGCTTCTTCTTCGCTGCGCACGGTGGCGTTTGGCGGCTGCAGCAGGTTCAGACGCTGAACCATCTGCTGGAAGCGCTCACGGTCTTCGGCGCGGTCGATGGCGTCCGGGCTGGTACCGATGATCGGTACGCCGGCTTCTTCCAGGGCGCGGGCCAGTTTCAGCGGGGTCTGGCCGCCGTAATGGACGATCACGCCTTTTGGCTTCTCGACGCGGCACACTTCCAGCACGTCTTCCAGCGTCAGCGGCTCGAAGTACAGGCGGTCAGAAGTGTCGTAGTCGGTGGAGACGGTTTCCGGGTTGCAGTTGACCATGATGGTCTCGTAACCGTCGTCACGCAGCGCCAGGGCGGCGTGTACGCAGCAGTAGTCGAACTCGATGCCTTGGCCGATACGGTTCGGGCCGCCACCCAGGATCATGATCTTGTCGCGAGTCGACGGGTTGGCCTCGCACTCTTCCTCGTAGGTGGAGTACAGGTAGGCAGTGTCGGTGGCGAACTCGGCAGCGCAGGTGTCGACGCGCTTGTACACCGGGAAGACTTCGAGCTTGTGACGGTGACGGCGCAGGTTCTTGTCGGTGATACCCAGCAGCACAGCCAGGCGCTGGTCCGAGAAACCTTTGCGCTTGAGGCGCAGCATCAGGCTCTTGTCGATCGACGACAGGGCCAGGGTCTTGACCTTCTCTTCTTCCTTGATCAGATCTTCCATCTGCACCAGGAACCACATGTCGATGCCGGTCAGGGCAAAGATCTCTTCGCAGGTCATGCCCGAACGCATGGCGTCAGCCACGTACCAGATACGCTCGGCGCCCGGCACGGTCAGCTCGCGCTTGAGGATGCCGGCAGCTTCCGGGCTGGCCAGGTCGACTTTCGGGTCCAGGCCACAGGCACCCACTTCCAGGCCGCGCAGGGCTTTCTGCAGGGACTCCTGGAAGGTACGGCCGATGGCCATGACTTCACCCACGGATTTCATCTGGGTGGTCAGGCGGGCGTCGGCTTTCGGGAATTTCTCGAAGGCAAAGCGCGGCAGCTTGGTGACGACGTAGTCGATCGACGGCTCGAAGGAAGCCGGGGTGCGGCCGCCGGTGATGTCGTTCTGCAGTTCGTCGAGGGTGTAACCGATGGCCAGCTTGGCGGCGATCTTGGCGATCGGGAAGCCGGTAGCCTTCGAAGCCAGGGCGGACGAACGCGATACCCGCGGGTTCATCTCGATGACGACCATGCGGCCGGTGTTCGGGCAGATACCGAACTGCACGTTGGAACCGCCGGTTTCAACACCGATTTCACGCAGCACCGCCAGCGAGGCGTTGCGCATGATCTGGTATTCCTTGTCGGTCAGGGTCTGCGCGGGAGCAACGGTGATCGAGTCACCAGTGTGCACGCCCATCGGGTCAAAGTTTTCGATCGAGCAAACGATGATGCAGTTGTCCTTTTTGTCGCGGACCACTTCCATCTCGTACTCTTTCCAGCCGATCAGCGATTCGTCGATCAGCAGCTCTTTGGTCGGCGACAGGTCCAGACCGCGGGTGCAGATTTCTTCGAATTCTTCACGGTTGTAAGCGATACCACCGCCAGTGCCACCCATGGTGAACGACGGGCGAATGATGCACGGGAAGCCAAGCTTCTCGAGGACCGCATAGGCCTCTTCCATGCTGTGGGCGATACCGGAGCGGGGGCACTCCAGGCCGATGTCCTTCATCGCCTTGTCGAAGCGCGAGCGGTCTTCAGCCTTGTCGATGGTGTCGGCGTTGGCACCGATCATCTCTACGCCGAACTTCTCCAGAACGCCGTGGCGCTCCAGGTCCAGCGCGCAGTTCAGTGCGGTCTGGCCGCCCATGGTCGGCAAGACGGCGTCCGGGCGTTCTTTCTCGATGATCTTGGCCACCGATTGCCACTTGATCGGCTCAATGTAGGTGGCGTCGGCCATGGCCGGGTCGGTCATGATGGTGGCTGGGTTGGAGTTCACCAGGATGACGCGGAAACCTTCCTCGCGCAGGGCCTTGCAGGCCTGGGCGCCGGAGTAGTCGAATTCACAGGCCTGGCCGATCACGATCGGGCCGGCACCGAGAATCAGGATGCTTTTGATGTCTGTACGTTTTGGCATGGTGGTCACTCAAATCCGGGGTCAGTCGGCAAGCCGCTTTGAACAATCTGGGTCAGGCGCTTCCGGGCGCGGCGCGAGCCGGCCCGGGGCCTTGAAGCAGGATGCTCAGCGGCGCTTGGCCATGGCATCGGTGAAACGATCGAACAGTGGCGCGACGTCGGTCGGGCCAGGGCTCGCTTCAGGGTGGCCCTGGAAGCTGAACGCGCTCTTGTCGGTGCGCTCGATACCCTGCAGAGTGCCGTCGAACAGCGACTTGTGGATGGCGCGAACGTTGCCCGGCAGGGTGGCTTCGTCAACAGCAAAACCGTGGTTCTGGCTGGTGATCATGACCACGCCGGTATCCAGGTCCTGGACCGGGTGGTTGGCGCCGTGGTGACCGTGGCCCATTTTCACGGTCTTGGCACCGGACGCCAGGGCCAGCAGTTGGTGGCCGAGGCAAATGCCGAATACCGGAATCTCGGTTTCGAGAATTTCCTTGATCGCCTGAATGGCATAGTCGCACGGCTCGGGGTCACCAGGGCCGTTGGACAGGAACACACCGTCCGGGTTGAGTGCCAGCACTTCGCTGGCCGGGGTCTGGGCCGGCACCACAGTCACGCGGCAGCCACGGGCAACCAGCATGCGCAGGATGTTCAGCTTGACGCCGTAGTCGAAGGCGACCACGTGGTACGGCAGGTCGGCAGCTTCGATGGTCGGGTGGCTGTCGGTTTTCAGCTCCCACACACTGGAGCGCCACTCGTAACGCTCCTTGGTGGAAACGACCTTGGCCAAGTCCATGCCCTTCAGGCCAGGGAAGCCACGGGCGGCGGCGATGGCTGCCTCTTCGCTGATGTTGTCACCGGCGAGGATGCAACCGTTCTGAGCGCCTTTTTCACGCAGGATACGGGTCAGGCGACGGGTGTCGATGCCGGCGATGGCAACAACGTTGTTGGCCTTGAGGTACTCAGGCAGCGACTGGGTGTTGCGCCAGTTGCTGGCCAGCAGCGGCAGGTCACGGATGACCAGGCCAGCGGACCAGACGCGGTTCGACTCGGCATCTTCCGGCGTAGTGCCGGTGTTGCCGATGTGCGGATAGGTCAGGGTAACGATTTGCTGCGCGTAGGAAGGGTCTGTAAGGATTTCCTGGTAGCCGGTCATAGCGGTGTTGAACACCACCTCACCAACGGTCTGACCGTCGGCACCGATGGCTTCACCGCGAAAAATACTGCCGTCGGCAAGGGCGAGTATGGCTGGCTTTGTCAAGAAGACCTCCCGTAAATCAAGCATGAAAGGGCGATCGCAGGTTGCAAAAAAGCGGAGTGACGTATGGACACGTCACCCCGCTTTCATGTGCTGAATTCAATTCGCTGCGCGCTTTTAGTGGACACACTAAAGCTGTAGCTTACAGAAAAGTGCGTTTTCGGTCTACCGCATATGTGTCTCTAAAACACATCAATGCGACAGACTGACATCGGCGGGGGCTTCTTCGCGGGCTCGCCCGCTCCCACAGGAACACCACAGACCCCAAGACCTGCGCAATGCCTGTGGGAGCAGGCAAGCCCGTGAAGAAGCCAACACCACTCGAACGGCTTAGCGCAGCTCGAGCACATCCTGCATGTCGTACAGGCCAGGCGCGCGCCCATCCAGCCACAGCGCCGCACGCACGGCGCCCTTGGCGAAGGTCATGCGACTGGAAGCCTTGTGGGTAATTTCCAGGCGCTCGCCTTCGGCAGCGAACAGCACGGTGTGGTCACCCACCACATCACCAGCCCGCACAGTCGCGAAACCGATGGTCTTGCGATCACGCGCGCCGGTCTGCCCCTCACGACCATACACGGCCACTTCCTGCAGGTCTCGGCCCAGCGCATTGGCAACGACCTCACCCATGCGCAGCGCAGTGCCCGAAGGTGCATCGACCTTGTGCCGGTGGTGCGCCTCGATGATCTCGATGTCGACATCATCGCCCAGCACCCGCGCTGCCATGTCCAGCAGCTTCAGGCTAAGGTTTACACCCACGCTGAAGTTGGCGGCGAACACGATTGGAATGTCCTTGCCGGCCTCGGCCAACAGCTGCTTCTCTTCAGCTGTAAAACCGGTGGTGCCAATGATCATCGCCTTGCCGTGCTTGCGGCAAAACGCCAGGTTTTTCAGGGTGACCGAGGGGTGAGTGAAGTCGATGAGCACATCGAATTCATCGGCGACCTTGGCCAGATCATCGGACAACAGCACGCCAATCCGGCCAAGTGCCGCCAGCTCACCGGCGTCAGCCCCGACCAGCGAACTATCAGGACGATCGATCGCCGCCGTCAACCCGGCACCCGGGGTTTGCTGCACGGCTTCGATAAGGGTCTTGCCCATCCGCCCTGCCGCACCCATCACTGCAATACGTCGCATAGCCTGTTCCTTGTCAGAGATCGCCGAAGAAGCGCTTCACGCCATCGAACCAGCCACTGGCCTTGGGCGAGTGGGAGCTGTCGCCTTCCAGCGAGTCACGCAGCTCTTCGAGCAGCTCGCGCTGACGGCGGCTGAGGTTGACCGGGGTTTCCACCGCCACCCGGCACAGCAGGTCACCGGCACCACCACCGCGGACCGGCGCCACGCCCTTGCCACGCAGGCGGAACTGCTTGCCCGTCTGGGTACCTTCCGGAATTTTCAGTTTCACGCGGCCATCGAGGGTGGGCACTTCCAGCTCGCCACCCAGGGCGGCATCGGTGAAGCTGATTGGCACTTCGCAGTACAAGTGCTTGCCATCGCGCTGGAAGATCTCGTGCTCACGCACACTGATCACCACGTACAGGTCGCCAGTGGGGCCACCATGGGCCCCGGCCTCGCCCTCGCCCGACAGGCGGATGCGGTCACCGGTATCGACACCTGCCGGCACCTTGACCGACAGCGTCTTGTATTCCTCGACACGGCCTTCGCCGTGGCACGAGGCGCACGGGTCGGTGATGATCTTGCCTTGGCCATGGCAGCGCGGGCAGGTCTGCTGCACCGAGAAGAAGCCTTGCTGCATGCGCACCTGGCCGATGCCACCACAAGTCGGGCAGGTGGACGGGGTCGAACCCTTCTTGGCGCCAGAGCCATCGCAAGGCTGGCAGTTGACCAGGGTAGGCACACGGATGCTGACCGTGGTGCCACGCACTGCTTCTTCCAGGTTCAGCTCCAGGGTGTAGCGCAGGTCGCTGCCGCGCTGGGCACCGCCACGGCCGCCACCGCGGCCGCCACCGAAGAAGTCGCTGAACACATCACCGAAGATATCGGAGAAGTTGGCGCCACCGAAGCCGGCACCACCACCGCCCATGCTTGGGTCGACACCTGCGTGGCCATACTGGTCGAACGCCGCGCGCTTGCTGGCATCAGACAGCACTTCGTAGGCCTCGTTGGCCTCCTTGAACTTGTCTTCAGACTCTTTGTCACCCGGGTTGCGGTCCGGGTGGTACTTCATCGCCAAACGGCGGTAAGCCTTTTTGAGGTCAGACTCACTGGCGCCGCGCTCGACGCCCAGAACCTCATAATAATCACGCTTGGACATAGGTCATTTGCACCTTGTTGGGCGTCTGGCATCTGCGCCGCGCCATCAGCACCTGCCTGCGCCTCCAAAGGTGGCTGACAGATGCTGTAAAAATTCTCGAATTCCAGATACGCCAACGCGGGAGCAAGCCCCCGCGCGGCGACATCCTACCAGCTCACCGCCAAACGGCGGTGAGCTGGCCGACAACATGCAGGGATTACTGCTTGTTGTTGTCTTTCACTTCTTCGAACTCGGCGTCAACCACGTCATCGTGCTTGGCTTCCGGCTCGGCCTGCTGCGCGCCACCCTGAGGCTGTTCAGCCGACTGCTCGGCGTACATTTTCTGGGCAACCGGGGCAGAGACCTTGGACAGCTCCTCGACCTTGGCATCGATGGCAGCCTTGTCGTCGCCTTTGACGGCGGCTTCCAGGGCAACCACAGCCGCTTCGATGGCAGTTTTCTCTTCAGCGGTGACATTGTCACCCGCGTCAGCGACCATCTTGCGGGTCGAGTGAACCAGTGCATCACCCTGGTTACGGGCCGCGGCCAGCTCTTCAAACTTGCGGTCTTCCTCGGCGTTGGCCTCGGCGTCACGCACCATGCGCTCGATCTCTTCGTCCGACAGGCCGGAGTTGGCCTTGATCACGATCGACTGAGTCTTGCCGGTAGCCTTGTCTTTCGCGCCTACGTGCAGGATGCCGTTGGCGTCGATGTCGAAGGTTACTTCGATTTGTGGAACGCCACGCGGTGCTGGCGGAATGTCAGCCAGGTCGAACTTGCCCAGCGACTTGTTCTGCGCAGCCTGCTTACGCTCGCCTTGCAGTACGTGAATGGTCACGGCGCCCTGGTTGTCATCGGCAGTGGAGAACACCTGCGACTTCTTGGTCGGGATGGTGGTGTTCTTCTCGATCAGCGCAGTCATCACGCCGCCCATGGTTTCGATACCCAGGGTCAGCGGGCTGACGTCCAGCAGCAGCACGTCTTTCACGTCACCGGCCAGAACAGCGCCCTGGATGGCAGCGCCCATGGCAACGGCTTCGTCCGGGTTGACGTCCTTGCGGGCTTCTTTACCGAAGAAGTCGGCTACTTCTTTCTGCACCAGCGGCATACGGGTCTGACCGCCGACCAGGATCACGTCGTCGATCTTGCTGGCGTCGATGCCGGCGTCTTTCAGGGCGATGCGGCAAGGCTCGATGGTACGCTTGACCAGGTCTTCGACCAGCGACTCCAGCTTGGCGCGGGAGATCTTCACGTTCAGGTGCTTAGGACCGGTGGCATCTGCAGTGATGTACGGCAGGTTGACGTCGGTCGACTGAGCGGACGACAGTTCGATCTTGGCTTTTTCTGCGGCTTCTTTCAGGCGCTGCAGGGCCAGAGGATCGTTCTTCAGGTCCATGCCCGACTCTTTCTTGAACTCGTCGACGAGGTAGTCGATCAGGCGCATGTCGAAGTCTTCGCCACCCAGGAAGGTGTCGCCGTTGGTAGCCAGTACTTCGAACTGGTGCTCACCGTCGACTTCGGCGATTTCGATGACCGAAACGTCGAAGGTACCACCACCCAGGTCATAAACGATGACGGTGTGGTCGCCCTTGGCCTTGTCCATGCCGTACGCCAGTGCAGCGGCGGTCGGCTCGTTGATGATGCGCTTTACGTCCAGGCCAGCGATACGACCGGCGTCTTTGGTAGCCTGACGCTGGCTGTCGTTGAAGTAGGCCGGAACGGTGATGACCGCTTCGGTCACTGGCTCGCCGAGGTAGTCTTCGGCGGTCTTCTTCATTTTCTTCAGGACTTCGGCGCTGATTTGCGGCGGAGCCATTTCCTTGCCAGCCGCTTCGACCCAGGCGTCACCGTTGTTCGCCTTGACGATCTTGTACGGCACCAGCTTGATGTCTTTTTGCACGACATCTTCTTCGAAGCGGCGGCCAATCAGGCGCTTCACTGCGAACAGGGTGTTGTGCGGGTTGGTCACAGCCTGGCGCTTGGCCGACTGACCTACCAGGATTTCGCCATCGTTGGCGTAGGCCACGATCGAAGGGGTAGTACGCGCACCTTCGGCGTTTTCGATGACCTTGACGTTACCGTTTTCCAGAATGGAGACGCACGAGTTGGTGGTCCCCAAGTCGATACCGATGATTTTACCCATGTTAACTCTCCCGAAACTTGAATTTGGTAGCAGCGACTACTTTGGCCAACTGCGGTAATACTTGAAGGCTTGACACCTAGATGGGGATGCCCCGATGGATTTCAAGCCTTTTCACTGATCGAGGGTTGCGCCGCGCTCGGCGCCTTGCTGACCACCACCATGGCGGGGCGCAGCAGGCGGCCGTTCAGCAGGTAACCCTTCTGGAACACATTCAGCACGCTGTTTGGCTCGACTTCGCCGTTTTCCTGCATGGCCATGGCCTGGTGGTGCTCAGGGTTGAACGGCTGGCCGTGCGGGTCGACCGCTTCGAGGTTGTAGCGCTTGAGGGTGTCCTGGAACATCTTCAGGGTCAGCTCGACGCCTTCGCGGATCTGCTTGACGTGCTCGTCCTCGGCGCTGGAGTGGGCCAGGGCCAGCTCCAGGCTGTCGATCACCGGCAGCAAGTCGCTGGAGAACTTCTCCAGGGCAAACTTGTGGGCTTTCTCCACATCCTGCTCGGCACGACGGCGCACGTTCTGCACGTCGGCAACGGCGCGCAGCGCCTGGTCCTTGGCTGCGGCCAGCTGTTCCTCGAGCTCCAGAACACGGGTGTCAGCTGCAGTGCCTGCACCGGTTTCTTCCACGTTAAGGTCTTTCTCGTTCAGCTGTTCATCAGCCATGGGGTCTCTCCTGCGCAATTTTGTGGACTGCGAGCCAGGCTCGCCTGTGATGTCGGCTATATGGGGCCGGAAAAACCAGCTTCAAGGGGGCAAGGTGCTTTTCCCCACTGCAACAGATTCTGTGAAGGGCATTGGCAGGCCCGAAAAAAGTACTGTATAAATAACCAGACCTGACTTTCGGGAGCCGCCCCCATGCTGGTGCACCTGTCCATTCACAACTACGCCATCGTCGAGCACCTCGACCTCGAAATTGCCCGCGGCATGTCCGTCATCACGGGTGAGACCGGCGCTGGCAAATCGATCATGCTCGACGCCCTCGGCCTGGCCCTGGGCGATCGGGCCGACAGTGGCGTGGTGCGCCCTGGCACCGACAAGGCGGACATCCTCGCCACCTTCGACCTGGTAGACATCCCCGAGGCCCACGCCTGGCTGGCCGAACGCGACCTGGACAACGACGGCCTGTGCATCCTGCGCCGGGTAATCACCGCTGAAGGCCGCAGCCGCGGCTACATCAATGGCACGCCGTGCCCGCTGGGCGACCTCAAGGCGCTGGGCGAGCTGCTGATCGATATCCACAGCCAGCACGAGCACCAATCGCTGCTCAAGACCGACACCCACCGCCGCCTGCTCGACGAGTACGCCGGCGCCGTCGACCTGGCCCGCCAGGTGCACCTGGCCGCCAAGCGCTGGAACCAGACCCGTCTGGAGCTGGAACGGCTGTCCAATTCGGGTGACGAGCAGCGTGCCCGCCATCAACTGCTCAGCTACCAGCTGGAAGAGCTGGACAACCTTGGCCTGGGTGAGCAAGAACTGGAGCAACTGGAACAGGAACACAAGAACCTGACCAGCGCCGAAGCCCTGTTCGGCATTTGCCGCCAGGTGATCGACCAGTGCAGTGAAAGCGATTCGGGCAACGTGCTCAGCGCCCTCACCTCCAGCCTGAACCGCCTGGGTGCCGCTACCCACTCGCCCAAGGCACTCAGCGAAGCAGCCAACCTGATCGCCAGCGCACAGATTCAGGTCGAGGAAGCCGTGGGCGAACTCAATCGCTTCCTCGACAATTTCGACGCCGACCCGATGCGCTTGCAAGCACTGGAAGAGCGCCTGGACACCATTTATACACTGGCACGCAAACACCGCGTGCACCCCACTGAACTGCCTCACCTGCAACAACAGTTGATGGAAGAGATCGAAGGCCTGAACGCCAGTGATGAGTCGATCGAGCGCCTAGGCGAAGAACTGGCCGCTTTCGCACACCACTATAAAGAGCGGGCGCGCGAGCTCAGCGCCCTGCGCCAGCAAGCGGCGCAACAACTGGCGGGCGCCGTCGAGCAGGAAATCCAGCGCCTGGGCATGCCCGGCGGGCGGTTCCGTATCGAGCTCACTCCCACCGAGGGCGCAGACCTGTCACCGCATGGCCTGGAGCAGATCGAACTGCTGGTCAGCGCCAACCCCGGCCAACCGCTCAAGGGCCTGGCAAAGGTGGCTTCGGGTGGCGAACTGTCGCGTATCAGCCTGGCGATCCAGGTGATTACCGCGCAGACATCACGCATACCTACCCTGGTGTTCGACGAAGTCGACGTGGGCATCGGCGGCCCTACGGCCGAAATTGTCGGCCAGTTGTTGCGCCGCCTGGGCGAGCGCGGCCAGGTACTGACGGTGACCCACTTGCCACAGGTCGCCGCGCAAGGGCATCACCACCTGTTTGTGCACAAGGTGCGCAACAGCGACACCACCCACACCGCCGTGGCCAGCCTGGGCAAGCGTGAGCGGGTCGAGGAAGTGGCGCGAATGCTGGGCGGCATTGACCTGACCAAGGAATCCCTGGCGCATGCGCGCAAGATGGTGGTTTCTGGCAAGGCCTGATGCTACCTGTACTGGCCCTATCGCCGGCAGCAAATTAATCTGCCCGAAGCAGGAAGCACAAAGGCGACCCGAAGGTCGCCTTTGTCATTTGTAACGATAAAAAATCGTTACTTCTTCTTACGCACATACAGGACCAGATTGTGGTCCACCAGCTCAAAGCCATGCTCGGCTACGATTTCGCGCTGGCGCTTCTCGATTTCGGCATCCATGAACTCGATGACTTCACTGGTATCCACGTTCACCATATGGTCGTGGTGACCGCCATCGGCCAGCTCGAACACTGCATGGCCGCCGTCGAAGTTGTGGCGAACCACCAGCCCCGCCGCTTCGAACTGGGTCAGTACGCGATAGACGGTGGCCAGGCCTACGTCCTCGCCTGCTTCCATCAGTGCCTTGTAAACATCCTCGGCACTCATGTGACGCTGCTCGGTGGAATCGAGCATCTGAAGGATCTTGACTCGAGGCAGGGTCACCTTGAGACCGGCTTTGCGCAATTCGCTATTTTCAACCATGGTCAGCTTTCTCGCCGATGCTGCTTCGCAGCTTCTCTTAATACGGGTATGATCGGGGTTTACGTTGTCCAGCCAAGATAGTGGAAGTCGCCCACCGATGCAAAACACCAAGCTCTTGCTAACCAGCCTCACCCTAGTGGGACTGCTCGCACTCGCCGGTTGCTCGTTTCCCGGGGTTTACAAAATCGACATCCAGCAGGGCAATGTCGTCACGCAGGACATGATAGACCAATTACGCCCGGGAATGACCCGCCGGCAAGTAAGGTTTATCATGGGCAACCCGCTGATTCAGGACACCTTCCACACCAACCGTTGGGATTACCTGTACAGCCTGCAGCCGGGTGGTGGTAAACGCCAGCAAGAGCGCATGAGCATCTTCTTCAACGAAAGCGACCAACTGGTCAGCTTGTCGGGCGACTTCATGCCAGGCGTCAGCCGCGACCAGGAAATCCTCGGTGGCAGCAGCGACACCACCGTCAGCCCGGCCACCGAGCCAGGCCAGACCGAACAGCCAGCAGCGCAGCCTGAAGAAAAACCAGCCAAGCCTGGTTCAACTGAAGAGGCCATTCAGCGCGAAATCGACACCATCGAGACCACCCCGGTCCCGACCCCGGCACCGCTGGAAACCCGTTAACCGGGAACAGCAGATGCAAAAAAGCCCGGACCTGGTCCGGGCTTTTTGTTTGCAGCTTATGCGTCAGCCATTCAATTGCTTGGCACGCTGGCAGAACGCATCGACCAGTGTGTTGGCCGCCTGATTGAACAGCGGGCCCAACGTGGCGCGCACAATCGGCCCGGCATAATCGAAGGACAGGTCCAGGCTGATCTTGCAGGCCTTTTCGCCCAACGGCTTGAACACCCACACGCCATGCAGCTGTGTGAATGGCCCCTCTTCAAGGTTCATCTCGATCGACTGCCCCGGCACCAGCACATTACGCGTGACGAAGTACTGGCTCATGCCGCCCTTGGCCACCTCCAGCTTGGCATGCATGTGCGTATCACTGGCATCGATCACCGTCGAGGCCGAGCACCACGGCAGAAACTCTGGGTAGCTGGCCACATCGTTGACCAGATCGTAGAGCGCCTGGGCGGGGTATGGCAGCAGGGCGGAGCGTTGAATATGGGTAGTCATCCAGGCGTCACTTCCAAGGCTGGGTGGCTTCGCTTCGCAGCGTGCCGAAAACAGGTTCTGTGCGTATGACAGGGTTTGTATTGTCCGGTATTCATTCCGGTGGCTCAAGCACACCGAAATCCCATAGCGAACGACGCGCGGCTTTGCCTATAATGCCGCCCCTATGGCTAAGCAAAAAAAACATCCGACCGGGACCATCGCGCAGAATAAAAAAGCGCGACACGATTACTTCATCGAACACAAGTTCGAGGCCGGGCTGGTCCTGTCCGGCTGGGAAGTAAAAAGCCTGCGAGCTGGCAAGGCGCACCTCGTTGACAGTTACGTGCTGCTCAAGGACGGTGAGGCCTGGCTGTTCGGCAGCCACATCACCCCGCTGACCACTGCCAGCACCCACGTCATCGCCGACCCCATCCGCACCCGCAAGCTGTTGCTGAACAAGCGTGAGCTCGAGCGGCTGGAAGCGGCTGTAGCGCAAAAAGGCTACACCTGCGTGGCGTTGTCGCTGTACTGGAGCAAGCACCTGATCAAGTGCGAAATCGCACTGGGCAAGGGCAAGAAGGAATTCGACAAGCGCGACACCGTGCGCGAACGCGATTCCAACCGCGAGCTGCAGCGGGTTGTGCGGAACAAGGGCAAGGAAGACTAATCGGTCTTTAGCCTGTTCCGGCCTCTT
>NZ_JBNRIK010000001.1:422110-565306 GCF_053557975.1 Pseudomonas sp. XP2 | reverse complement strand
TGGGGGTTTGCCCCGCGAAGAGGCCAGCACTGCCTATACAAACCTCAGCGCCCGCTGCGCCGCTCCGCGCGCGCCACGCGCTGCGCCTCTTCATGCGCTTCTTCCAGCACCTCCTGCACATACAGAATGTGCCGGCTGGACACTTCCCGCGCATCTTCCGCCCTGCCCTCGACAATCGCCAGGTACAGCTCCCGGTGCTGACTGATCAGCATGTCCCGGGTTTCGGTGCGCTGCTGATACATGCCGCCAATGTTGGTCACCACGTTGCGCTTGAGCAGGTCGAACAAGCCCCGAATGGTGTGCAGCAAGACCGCGTTATGGCTGGCCTCGGCAATCGCTAGGTGAAAGCGTGCATCCGCCGCGCCCTCCTCCGCCCGGGTCACTTCATCGACCCGGGTGTAGCAGTCTTGCAACGCATCGAAGGCCGCCTTCAAACGCGCCCGGTCCGGGTCGGTGGCGCGCTGGGCGGCGTAGTAGGCGCACGACGCCTCCAGGGTATGGCGAAATTCGAGCAGGTCGCGCTGCGCCTCGGCACTGTGCTCAAGCAACTGCAGCAGTGGGTCGCTGAAGGTAGAGCCCAGTGATTCGGCAACAAAATTGCCCCCGCCCTGGCGGCTGACCAGCAGCCCTTTGGCCACCAGCTTCTGGATCGCCTCACGCAGTGACGGGCGGGACACGCCGAACTGCTCGGCAAGGGCGCGTTCGGCCGGCAGCCGCTGCCCCGAGGTCAGCGTGCCTTCCAGAATCATCCCTTCCAACCGATCGACGATGTCGTCGGACAGGCGCCGTTGGCGGACCTGATCAAAAACCATCACATGCTCTCCACAAACCCCCGGCAAATTTCAGGGGCGCCTATTCTCGCCGATCCAGGCCGCGCAAACACCCATCAAGCCGCGATTTTGCCAGCGCATCAGGCGCCCGCTCATCGGCACGCGACCAAAGTTTTGCACAGGACAAATTGACACACCCACGACAGCGCTTTTAACCTAGCGACCAGCCATTGTAAATTGGTCTTACCAATTATCCAATGCCAGTGCTGACCAACAACAATTAGGGGCCACCCCATATGCAAACCTGGCAACAACTCTATAGCCCGCTTGGTAGTCTTGGCCTGTCCGCACTGGCGGCAGTCATCCCTATCGTGTTCTTCTTCCTTGCCCTCGCCGTGTTCCGCCTGAAAGGCCACGTAGCGGGCAGCATCACCCTTGCCCTGTCGATCCTGGTGGCGATCTTCGCCTTCCAGATGCCTGTCGACATGGCCCTCGCCGCCGCGGGTTACGGCTTCCTCTACGGCCTCTGGCCGATTGCCTGGATCATCGTTGCCGCGGTGTTCCTGTACAAACTCACGGTGAAGAGCGGCCAGTTCGAAGTGATCCGCAGCTCGGTGCTGTCGATTACCGACGACCAGCGTTTGCAAGTGCTGCTGATCGGCTTCTGCTTCGGTGCCTTCCTCGAAGGCGCGGCGGGCTTCGGCGCCCCCGTGGCAATCACTGCCGCGCTGCTGGTGGGCCTGGGCTTCAACCCGTTGTACGCCGCCGGCCTGTGCCTGATCGCCAACACCGCCCCCGTGGCCTTCGGCGCCCTGGGCATCCCGATCATCGTGGCCGGCCAGGTCACCGGCATCGACGCCTTCCACATCGGCGCCATGACTGGCCGCCAGCTGCCGCTGCTGTCGCTGTTCGTGCCGTTCTGGCTGGTGTTCATGATGGACGGCCTACGTGGCGTGAAAGAAACCTGGCCTGCCGCCCTGGTCGCCGGCCTGAGCTTCGCCGTCACCCAGTACTTCACCTCGAACTTCATCGGCCCTGAACTGCCCGACATCACCTCGGCGCTGGCCAGCCTGATCTGCCTCACCCTGTTCCTGAAAGTCTGGCAGCCAAAGCGTTCGTTCAGCGAAGCCAAAGGCAGCGTCGGCGCAGCCGTTGTGCAGCCAAGCGGCAGCCAGCCTAGCCCTTACAGCTTTGGCGAAATCTTCAAGGCCTGGTCGCCGTTCCTGATCCTGACCGTACTGGTCACCATCTGGACCCTGAAGCCGTTCAAGGCAGCGTTCGCCCCGGGCGGCGCGATGTACAACTTCGTGTTCAACTTCGCCATCCCGCACCTCGACCAGTTGGTGATCAAGACCGCACCGATCGTTGCCGCGCCCACTGCCATGCCAGCAGTGTTCAAGCTCGACCCGATCTCCGCCACCGGCACCGCGATCTTCCTCTCGGCGCTGATTTCCATGGCAGTGCTGAAGATCAACTTCAAAACTGGTCTGACCACTTTCAAAGAGACCTTCTGGGAGCTGCGCTGGCCTATCCTGTCGATCGGCATGGTGCTGGCCTTCGCCTTCGTCACCAACTACTCGGGCATGTCCTCGACCATGGCCCTGGTACTGGCCGGCACCGGTGCCGCGTTCCCGTTCTTCTCGCCGTTCCTTGGCTGGCTGGGCGTATTCCTGACCGGTTCGGACACCTCGTCCAACGCCCTGTTCAGCTCGCTGCAGGCCACCACCGCACACCAGATCGGCGTCAACGACACCTTGCTGGTAGCGGCCAACACCAGCGGCGGCGTGACCGGCAAGATGATCTCGCCCCAGTCCATTGCCGTGGCCTGCGCCGCCACCGGCCTGGTGGGCAAGGAATCCGACCTGTTCCGCTTCACCGTCAAGCACAGCCTGTTCTTTGCCACCATCGTGGGCCTGATCACCTTGGTGCAGGCTTACTGGCTGACCGGCATGCTGGTTCATCACTAAAGTGAAAGGGGCCGGGCGCCATCGCGCGCCCGGCACTCCCCACAAGCAACGCTGCGAGAATCCATGATCATTTCTGCCTCTACCGACTATCGCGCCGCGGCCCAACGCAAGCTGCCTCCTTTCCTGTTCCACTACGCCGACGGCGGCGCCTACGCCGAGCACACCCTGCGCCACAACGTGTCGGACCTGGCCGGTATTGCCCTGCGCCAACGCGTGCTGAACAACATGTCCGAGCTCAGCCTGGAAACCAAGCTGTTCGACGAAACCCTGAGCATGCCGGTGGCCCTGGCCCCGGTCGGCCTCACCGGCATGTACGCCCGCCGTGGCGAAGTGCAGGCGGCGCGTGCAGCGGCCGCCCACGGCATCCCGTTCACGATGTCTACCGTGTCGGTGTGCCCGATCGAAGAAGTGGCCCCGGCCATCGACCGGCCGATGTGGTTCCAGCTGTACGTGCTGAAGGACCGCGGCTTCATGCGCAACGCCCTGGAGCGGGCCAAGGCCGCCGGGGTCAAAACCCTGGTGTTCACCGTCGACATGCCCGTACCCGGCGCCCGCTACCGCGATGCCCACTCGGGCATGAGCGGCCGCAACGGCCCGCTGCGCCGCGTGCTGCAAGCCATGACCCACCCCGAGTGGGCGTGGGATGTGGGGGTGATGGGCCGCCCGCACGACCTGGGCAACATCTCCAAGTACCGCGGCAACCCCACCGGCCTGGCCGACTATATCGGCTGGCTGGGTAACAACTTCGACCCGTCCATCTCCTGGAAAGACCTGGAGTGGATCCGCGAGTACTGGGACGGCCCAATGATCATCAAGGGCATTCTGGATGCCGATGACGCCCGCGATGCGGTCAAGTTCGGCGCCGACGGCATTGTGGTGTCCAACCACGGCGGCCGCCAGCTCGATGGCGTGCTGTCCAGCGCCCGCGCCCTGCCGGCCATTGCCGACGCCGTCAAAGGTGACCTGAAGATTCTGGCCGACTCCGGCATCCGCAGTGGCCTCGACGTGGTGCGCATGATCGCCCTGGGCGCCGACACCGTACTGATCGGCCGCGCCTTCCTCTACGCCCTTGCCGTGCATGGCCAGGCCGGGGTGAAGAACCTGCTTGAGCTGTTCGAGAAGGAAATGCGCGTGGCCATGGTGCTGACCGGCGCCAAGTCGATCAGCGAGATCACCCGTGACTCGCTGGTACGCGAACTGGGCGCCTGACCGCCTGCAAGAAACACCGCCTGATTGACCCGGGGCATGTGGCGCACAGACGCCACAGCCCCGCGAGGAGACTGCATGAGCTTGCCCGCCGCGTTCCTGCGTGATGCCGAGCGCCTGATACCCGCCGAACGCCGCTTCGACGACCCCACGTCCACCCTGGCCTTTGGCACCGACGCCAGCTTCTACCGGCTGATCCCCAAGCTGGTGGTGCGCGTCGAGTCCGAGGACGAAGTGGTCGGCCTGATCAAACTGGCCCAGCGCGAGCGGGTGCCGGTCACCTTCCGCGCCGCCGGCACCAGCCTGTCTGGCCAGGCCATCACCGACTCGGTGCTGATTGTGCTCGGCGATAACTGGAACGGCCGCGAAATCCGTGGCCAGGGCGAGCAGATCCGCCTGCAACCCGGCGTGATCGGCGCCCAGGCCAACGCCTGGCTGGCCCCCTTCGGGCGCAAGATCGGCCCCGACCCGGCCTCGATCAACGCCTGCAAAATTGGCGGCATCGTTGCCAACAACGCCAGCGGCATGTGCTGCGGCACCGCGCAGAACACCTACCACACCCTGGCCGGCCTGCGCCTGGTGCTGGCCGACGGCACCCGCCTGGACAGCGAAGACCCGGCCAGCGTCGCCGCCTTTGAAAAAAGCCACGCCGAGCTGCTGGCATCGCTGGCCAGCCTGGCCCGCGAGACCCGCGCCAACACTGCGCTGGCCGAGCGCATCCGTCACAAATACCGGCTGAAGAACACCACTGGCCTGTCGCTGAACGCACTGGTGGACTACGACCAGCCGCTGGACATCCTGCAGCACCTACTGGTGGGTTCCGAAGGCACGCTGGGCTTCATCAGCGCCGTCACCTACAACACCGTGCCTGACCACCCGCACAAGGCCAGCGCCTTGCTGGTGTTCCCCAGCGTCGAAAGCTGCTGCCGCGCGGTACCCGTGCTAAAGCAGCAGCCGGTCTCGGCCGTGGAACTGCTCGACCGCCGCAGCCTGCGCTCGGTGCAGAACATGCCAGGCATGCCGCTGTGGGTAAAAGGCCTGTCAGACAACGCCTGTGCCCTGCTGATCGAGTCCCGCGCCGCCAGCCAGAGCTTGCTGCACGAACAACTGCACCAGGTGATGGCCTCGATCGCCGACTTCCCGCTGGAACAGCAAGTGGACTTCAGCGAAGACCCGGCCGTGTACAACCAGCTGTGGAAAATCCGCAAGGACACCTTCCCCGCCGTCGGCGCCGTGCGCCAGACCGGCACCACGGTGATCATCGAAGACGTGACCTTCCCCGTCGAGCAACTGGCCGAAGGCGTCAACCGCCTGATCCTGCTGTTCGACAAGCACCGCTACGACGAAGCGATCATTTTTGGCCACGCGCTGGAAGGCAACCTGCACTTCGTCTTCACCCAAGGCTTCAACAGCGCCGCGGAAGTCGCCCGTTACCAGGCCTTCATGGACGACGTGGCGCACCTGGTGGCTGTGGAGTTTGGCGGTTCGCTAAAAGCCGAACACGGCACCGGGCGCAACATGGCCCCATTCGTGGAACTGGAATGGGGGCATGACGCCTACCAGCTGATGTGGAAGCTCAAGCGCCTGCTCGACCCCAACGGCATCCTCAACCCCGACGTGGTGCTGAGCGATGACCCGGATATCCACCTGAAAAACCTCAAGCCGCTGCCTGCCGCCGACGAAATCGTCGACAAGTGCATCGAATGCGGCTTCTGCGAACCGGTGTGCCCGTCCAAGGGCCTTACCCTCAGCCCACGCCAGCGCATCGTCATGTGGCGTGACATCCAGGCCAAGCAACGCGCCGGTATCGACACCCGCGAACTGATGCAGACCTACCAGTACCAAGGCATCGACACCTGCGCAGCCACTGGCCTGTGCGCCCAGCGCTGCCCGGTCGGCATCAACACCGGCGAGCTGGTGAAAAAGCTGCGCAGCCAGGCCGCCGAGCACAACAAGACTGCCGACTGGCTGGCCGAGCACTTCCACACTGCACTGGGTGGCGCCCGCCTTACCCTCACGGCCGCCAACACCGCCCGCAAGCTGCTCGGCGCCCCGCGCCTGGGCCGCCTGAGCGCCTCGCTGAGCAAAGCCAGCAAAGGCCGCCTGCCCCTGTGGACACCGGCCATGCCACAACCCCTGCGCCCGATCAGCTTCGGCCCTGCCAGCAACGACGCCCGCCCCCGCGTGGTGTACCTGGCCGCCTGCGTGTCACGGGTGATGGGCCCAGCCTATGCCGACCGCGAGCAAAGCTCGCTGCTGGACAAAACCCGCGCCCTGCTGGAAAAGGCCGGTTACCAGGTGGTGTTCCCCGACAACGCCGACAGCCTGTGCTGCGGCCAACCTTTCGCCTCCAAGGGTTACCCCGAACAGGCCGAGCACAAGCGCCAGGAGCTGATCACCGCCCTGCTGCACGCCAGCCGCGGCGGCCTTGACCCAATCTACTGCGACACCAGCCCCTGCACCCTGCGCCTGGTGCAAGACCTGGGCGAAACCCGGCTGGACCTGTACGACCCCGTGCGCTTCATCCGCACCCACCTGCTCGACCGCCTGGAGTTCACCCCCCAGGACGAGCCGGTAGCCGTGCACGTGACCTGCAGCACCCAACACCTGGGCGAAAGCCAGGCCTTGATCGACCTGGCACGGCGCTGCAGCAAACAGGTGGTAATCCCCGAAGGCATCCATTGCTGCGGGTTTGCCGGTGACAAAGGCCTCACCACCCCCGAGCTCAACGCCCACTCGCTGCGCAGCCTGAAGGATGCGGTGCAGTATTGCAGCGAAGGCATCTCCACCAGCCGCACCTGCGAGATAGGCCTGTCGAGCCACAGCGGCATCGACTACCACGGCCTGGTCTACCTGGTAGACCGTGTTACCCGGCCACGCAGCATCTAAAGGCAGACACCTTCACCCTTGTGGGAGCGGCCTTGTGTCGCGATCGGGCCGCAAAGCGGCCCCAGGTTCTCAGCAGCGCTGCATAGATCCCCGGGGCTGCTCTGCAGCCCTTTCGCGACACAAGGCCGCTCCCACAGGTACAGCGCATACCCGAGCCAAGCACGATCCCTGTGGGAGCGGCTTCAGCCGCGAACACCGGCAAAGCCGGTGCCATCCCCCACCTCAATATCGCCCCGCCACCATCCCGACAAACCAATCCCTACACCCCCCTAAAGCCCCCGCTATAGCCTATCCCCGAGCCAACCAAGATCCATGTGTGGGCTCGCCCCGGGTACAAACCGGAGACATCGTTTACATTTCAAACCGGGGACATGGTTTACAAGCTAAAGGCACCTGGCACAGCGTATCCCCCCGCCCAAGCACGATCCATGTGGGAGCGAGCTCGCCCCGCGAACACCGGCAAAGCCGGTGCCATCCCCCACCTCAATATCGCCCCGCCACCATCCCGATTGAACCCCCGCCAATCCCCCACAGTCCACCCTACAGGCCCACCTTCCAGAGGCCCCAGAGGAGACACCCATGAAAGGTACCGCGCTTTCGGCCCTGTTCGCGGCCGCCACCCTGCTGGCTTCGCCGGTGTTCGCCGCCGATGACCTCTGCACCACCAACCTGCAAAAGATCGACGACAGTATGGCCACCGCCGGCGCCACCTCCGAAGGCCTGGACAAGGCCCTGACCGAGCACGTCGACAAAGCCAAAGCCGCCCAGGCCTCGGGCGACACCAAGGAATGCATCGCCATCACCAGCAAAGTGCTGGAGCGCCTGGAGAAAACCGAGAAAGGCAGCGGCTCTGGCAGCGGCGGCGCGTGAGCCATGAAGCGGGCGGCAGGACCGGCTGTCGACGTCGCCCGCGCAATGGCGTATACTCCATCCCACGTGCCGTAAGGTGCGTTAGCGTAACGCTAGTGTGGGGCCGATTAGGATTCGACGCCGGTAGCGAAACTCTAGGTGCATGCCGAGTTGGTAACAGAACTCGTAAATCCACTGTTGCAACTTTTATAGTTGCCAATGACGAAAACTACGGCGCGGAGTACAAGCTGGCTGCGTAAGCAGTCCTCTTGACCCGTTGCTTCTGGTAGCTTCGGCTCCAGCAATCACTAGGGGATGCCTGTAAACCCGAACTGATTGTCATACAGAACAGGATCGTCGCGTAGCACGTTGTGGGCGAAGTGACTAAAACTTACACAACTCATCCAAAGCACCCTGCCCGTCGGGCGGCTGCGGATTAAATCAGTAGACACGGCTACGCATGTAGTACCGACAGCGGAGTACTGGCGGACGGGGGTTCAAATCCCCCCGGCTCCACCAAATAATCCTTACAAATCAGGCACTTGGCGAATCTCGCAAGTGCCTTTTTTGTGCCCAAATGGGCTGTTTTGGCTCAGGAATGCCAGCTTAATGACAGCCTGGGGATGCGATGAGACTCGTCCGATGGACGCCTGGGACAGAATTCGAACGGATCGAAAATGGGGAAATCGAAAGGCAAGGCCGGCAAGAACGCCACGAAAAAGATCTCCGAACGCTTCTCGATTTCCACAAAGCGTGGGAACGGTCAGATCAGAATTGAATATGTCATTGAAGAGTGCGGGAAGGTGCTGACGTACAGCATGGCATACATCAACCCCAGGGTTTATTCTGGAGACAACGGCAGAGTCGTGGGATACGACAACGCTCATGGCTACGACCACCGTCACTACATGGGGGAGGTTGAGCCGGTCACGTTTGTCTCAATCGAAGACACCTTGGCCAAATTTCAGGCAGACTGGCAGCAGTATCTTGAAGAGAGGAAATCCAAATGACCAAGACTTTTCAGGTCGAGACCGAGGATGATTTCTTCGATCGTATGCGTTCCCTGGCCAAAAAAGTTGATAGGCAAGAGTTTTTTGGTGAATACGAGAATTCAAGCTTCGAAGACCGGGATGAGATGAGTCACGCAGTGGCCAAGGCCTGTGCGGAAGCTATACCTACCGCTGAGGCCAAGGTCACCAAAAAGCTGGGTAGCTCCGGCCTGAGAGTCATGACAGGTAGGTTAGTACGTCGATTTGGTGGAGCTCTGACGACTCAGGCTGTAGCGACCGGGGCAGATGACGGATCTGTTTACGTCGTAACCTCAAAAAAAGGCCACTCCAGCAAAATCGTCATCAAAAGACATTCGAAGTAAACCTCCACTCGATCAGTTCACCTGCAGGCGGCGATTGCTGCGACCAGCTCGCGCTCATAGCCGATATGCTGCCTCCTTTCAGCCAGCAACGCCCGAACTTTCAGCTCCAGGCTGTCGGTCTTTCGCAGGCTGGCAGCTGCCCATGGCGGCACTGGCACCTCCGGTGCCCGGCACGGCACCTGCACGGGCACCTCGACCCGGACATACTGAACCCGGGGTTCGACCATCCCTGCACAGGCGGCCAGCAGCGCTATCCCTGCAAGCACCCCCACCCCATGCAGGATTCGACCAGCAGCACCTGCACCACCTGCATCTTTTCGGCAGACCTGCACTTTTTCGTTACTCCTGCATGACCCACGTTGGTGGCCGCCCTCCAGCCCATAATCCATGCGGCTTTCAGCGAGGTTTTTGCCTGCTTGGTGGCCGGGCATTCCGACCCCTGAAATGGTCATAGGCCCAGCTCCTTGTCGATGATCGAGGTAGCAGCGGCGCATTGGTCACCACCGGTGCGCTCCTGCTGCAGGCGATTTGCGGCGGCATAGTCTGCCTGGGCCTGCTCCCCAGCTTCTTTCACAGCTACCTCGGCCCTAGCCTGTCGCTCGTTCGCGGCCAGGGTAAGGTCGCCCAGGGCCTTCCCCTGCTCTGTGGCCAGGCCGGCGAGGTTGTCCCGGGCCGCCTTACAGGTGATCGCCTCGTCCTGTACGGCATCCAGCGTCGGGCGGAAATGGTTGGTGGTGGCCCAGGAGCCAACCACCATGCCCAGCAGGATCAGCAGACCGGCTCCTGCAGTGCGCGCCAGCCAGGCCTTCATGCCAGCGCCCTCCGCACACCCTCGTCGATGATCGCCGCCGGGTAAGGGTTGCCGCCGTTCTCGTGGATGATGATGCTCACCACCATCCCGCGCAGCGTGGCCGGGTCCTTGATGTTGATCGGGTCAGTAGTGCCCACCCCGATCCGCTTGGCCACGACGCCGGCGTAGGCCTGGGTGTCGTTCTCGTTGCTCGGCGCCCAGCGGTTGATAGTCTCGAGCACGGTGTCGATGCCCTTCCCGCCCACGCCCGGCATCCCATCCTTGCCTCGGTAATTGATAAGCAGCTTGCCCAGGGCGCGGATGCCGTTCTCGGGCGTGTCGAAGATAGCGAACCGGCCGCCAGGCTCCTTGCCGATCTGGCCCTGCCAGTCGTTGCGTGGATTGAAATCGATGTTGCCGGGGTTCCGATTGCGGACGCCGCGGGGTGTGGTCATGGGTTTTCTCCAGACGAAAAAAAGCCCGCGCGCGGCGGGCTCAACGATCAGCAGGCCTGTCAGGCTGCAGCTGCTTCCATCAGCATTTTTTCGAGTGCAATCAGGTTGTCGCCAGAAAGCGCGGATTCGAAGGCGACAAAGGCGTTGGACGACATGGCCCGCGATACGACAGATGTCGAGGCACCGGCTACTCGGATAGCGCCCATGTTCACCTCAGGCATCAGGCCAAGGGTTTTCACCGTTTCGTTGGTGATCGACCACATTTCAGCCCCGTTGTAACGGATGCTGATCTTCCCTGCGGTTCGGTCGTAGATGAGGACGAATGCGGTTAGTTTCGCGGCGCTGAGCTTCTGCGGCCAAGCGGCAGAGGTGACCTCTGAAACGGTGATAGGCCCGATGTTGACCGTTATCGCCCCTGATCCGCCGGCGTTGGAGTAGATAACCCACGGTGCCGGGTTGTCAGTGGTCAGGCCCTGGGTGATGCTCCCAAGCCCAATGTGCAGGTCGCACACCAGACCGATGGTGAAGGATCCGGCAGTGTTGAACGAGGCCATGGTCAATGCTTGGGCCAGTGCATTCACCTTGTAGCCTTTCTTGCCGTTGATCATCGTCACGAAGTTGGCACTTGGCACCGAAGCACCGTAGGTCGGGATAACGGCATCAGTAATGCGGTCAAGAATTACACCGGTGGACACATCCCAGTCGAACAGGCCCGGCCAGTGCCGGCGCCCTTCAATGTTGGCCACATCGATTTCGGCCTGGGAAACGTCCAGCTTTGGGAAACCAGCAACGGAGGCGGAGCCAGGGAAAGTCAGAATAGAGCGAGCCATCGTTAAAGCTCCAAGGCAAGGGAGAAGGCGCAAAGCCAGTTGAATAGGGGTTTGTTGTCGTAGCGCGAGTAGTCGCGCATGTCGGTGTCTCGGATGCAGCCGCGACGCCCAGAGCCGTTTTGTGGAGAGCTGAGAGAGGGCTGCAGGGCGTAGGTCAACACGGTGCCGGCAGTGACCGCGGCAGCGGTGCCAATCACCAAGGTTGCGCCATCGGCGCCAACTGCGACCGAGGTGATGGTTCCCGCAGAGAGCAGGAAACCGGCATTTCCGGGGTCTTTTACCGTTTCGGTGTCGAGCGCTAGGTTGCCAATCGGCCCGGGAGTTCCGGCATTGCCGTTGGGCAGGTTGTTCATCTTGAGGGTGATCGTTGAACCCGACACCGAGGCCGAAAGCACCTTCAGCGGCTGCCACTTGCCGCTGACCTGGGTCAGTCGTTCCGCGCGGGCCTCCAGCTCGCCCATCTTGGCGTAGCCATCGGCAAGCAGGTGGTACGTGTCGAAGTGGCCATAGGCGTACTTCGGGCCGACCATGACGATGTTCGGGTTCTCGTTATGGGCCTGCAGCTGAGCCAGCGGAATAGCCGGAATGGTTCCGGTTTCGCCGGTCAGCATCTGGGAGATGAACGCGACCGGTGGAACAGCCTGACCAGTAATCGCGACGATGTCGGTACGATAGTCGCTGATCCACTCGGCCAGCATCGCCACGTACTCGGCCTGGGTGGTGCTGATCTGGCTCTCGCCGTGCACGATCGACAGGCTCGGTACCTGGTAATCCCACCCGTTGGCGTCCGCGATTGCCTTGGCTGCGGTGACGTGGGCAATTGCGTTGGTGTAGGTGGTAGTCCCCTTCTTCAGGCCGGCATACGCGGTACCACCAAGAGCCGAGATGCTGTAGAGCATCCGCGGGTCGATGGATGATGTGCGCTCATGCCAGCGCCGGTAGGCCAGCATGTAGGAAGACGCCGGGGTCTCCGCTGCAACGCCTGCCGCGTACTCGCGGATCGGGTCAAGCGCAGTCGCGCCAACCCATGAAGTTGGCCGTGGCCCACCAGGCAGGGTGAATAGCTTGTCGGCATACCCGGCCAGCGTGTATGGCGTGAACAGACGCCCTGTCTTCCCGTCGATAACGATCGTGCCGTTCGGGTCCAGGATGATCCCGCGCGAGCCCAGGGCGAGAGACTGCCCGGTGACCAGCTTATGCAGCAGTACCTGCCCATCGCGCAGGATGCGGCCATCCCTCACGATAGAATGTGGCTGTGGTGCACCACTGGTGGACTTGAGCGCCTTCACCATGTCAAAGGCCACGGCCTGGGCCGCCAGCCAGGTACCGACAGAGGTAAGCTGTCGAGATACCAGCGGACCGTACTCCCACACCTGGCCATCAACCAGTCCAGCCATGGCTTTCGGCGCAGGCTTCTGGTTCTGCTCTTCGATCACCTTCGCGTCATAGCTGGAGCTTGGCGTGATACCCGAGGACTGCGCCCCAGATTGCATCATTACCGACGATCCAGACATCACCAAGGTGTCGGCGGTGAAGTTTTTGCTGCGAGGGCGCTGCAGTGGAATCATGGGCAGAATCGGGGTGCTTCCGAGCATTGCGTTTGCGCCTCGGCGGTCTTGTGGGCCTCTTGGAACTTTCTGGTCGACTCCAAACAGGACCTGGGCGCCGCCGACCCCGAAGATCAGCGGCGCATTAGCGGTTCTTTTCCCGCGAGGGCGGACTTGGGTGCTAACCAGCTTCAGGAGGGCCTTGATGTCGGTATCCAAAGCCATCTGAGGCGATGGCTTCACCCATGCCCCCGAATCAGCATCCCATTGATAGAACCCATTCAGGGATGCAACCGGATCGGAGTGAACCCAGGCCAGCACGCCGTCGTACTTCGGCGTGTAGGCAAGCATCTCGGCGTAATCGTCGAAACCCTTGTTCCCAATATCCTCGCCGAGGTCAGCGGCGGTCTCCTCCATCTGGGAGATGGCAGAGGCCTCGGCAGCGTCCACGGCAGCCACGGACGCCTCAATGTCCCCGATCCCCGCATCTCGCGATGCATTCACCGCGTCTTTGGCAGCAGCAACCGTCGGATCAATCTGCGCTTTCGCGTTGATTACGAGGTTGTGAAAGGCCTGCGGCGCCCACCTTGGCTGATCAAATCGGTCATAAACGATCTCGTCGCTACCCGTCATGTACTTGTCGAAAATCGCCGCGTTATCGAACAAGTCCCGCGGATCGCTTGAACCGAGTGGGTTGTTGGTGTTGTAAGCCATGTTTACTCCGGGCACAAAAAAGCCCGCACTTGGCGGGCATGCTCGTCAGGGTCCGGTCAGGCCGGCGGGAATTGGTCGTCGTAGGTGTAAACGCGGGCGTCGTAGGGCATGCCCTTCATTGCCACGTTGCCGTTGGCGGGGTCTGAACTCGTGATCAGCGTCGGGTAGGCCCAGCGCGAGGCTGGGCCGAACAGGATGTGCGGCGGCTCAAGCGGGCCATCCACCACGGGCACAAAGTCCAGTGCTGCGACCGATGCGGTGTAATCGTCAACTCGAACTGCATCCCACGGCCCAGAAAGGGTTCCGTCCAAGCGCCGTATGCCTATCAGGTTGGCCTCGGTGAAAGACCAGTCCAGCGGCTCGGAGCTGTGTAGCAAGGTTCCCGACCCTGTTACCGAGAAGTCCAGCAGGATCGCGCTCTGGCAACGCTTAGGCGCGTCGTCCGCAACGGCTGCGAAACTCAGGTAGCCGCTGTTGCTGCCGTCCATTTCGGTTTCCCAGGTGTAGATGTCCGTCCGAAACTTCTGGTGGCCACGCCGGCGCATTCCGACCCGCCATGCCCTGGTCCTATCACTGACTCCAGGCATCTTGATCTTCTCGACCTTGGTGCCGAGGTCGCCTGGCCAGCGGCACTCGACCGTTTCCCACGCCCAGGTGGTGCGCGAGAAGAACTCCACATCCACCCCGTCGAAGTCGTTGATCGACGGCATGGCGCCGCTGATCTTCAGCATCTTGGTCATGTTCTGGGGTGAGTAGGTCTGCGTCTTGGGGCCGTAGGTAACGTCGAACGCTGCCCGGGCACTGTCCCGAACCGGGCGCAGCAGGCCACGGAAAGTCACCAGCTCGCCGAACCCACACGCCAGCGCGTTATTGATCATGTCCTTGACGGTGATCGTCGAATCCAGCGTCTCGTCGTAGGTGTCACCCCTCGCCACACACAGATCGTGGAAGGCGTGCCATTCAGGCAGATCAAGGTCTTCGTTGGTGTAACCGCGCTCTTTGAGCTGGTGGATGCACCAAGGGGCGATATCCCGGGTAGGGCCCTTGCTCGCATCCATACGCGGCAAGATGCGGGTTGCTTCAACATTCACCTGACTCTCGGACTGCGCAGATAGCCTGTCACCGCCCCTGATGTTGCAGGTCATCACAGTCAAACCGGGATAGCTGATGGGGGAGTTCAGCATGCGCCCACGCAGATCTGCCCAGGTGGCATCGTCGCGGGCTTCGTCGTTTATCCGCCCTGGGCGATCCTTGTAAAGTTTTCGCACGCGAGCCTCTGGCCGCATGGCGTAGGGCAGGAAAATCCGCTCTGTGAATCCTTGGGCGTCTAGCGAGCCGCCAAATTTCTCAAGCTCAATAACCGTCCAGGCCCCTGCCACATCCATGTCGCGGTACTCGAACACGTAGTAGGTCGGAATCTCGTATATCTGCCCTTCCCTGCCAATGCCGGCCAGGCCGCTGGCGTAGGTGACCGTCCATTCCAGCTCGGTCACCTTCTCGTTTTCAGGGCAGCAGGCGAATGGCCCCCGGTATCCGCCCTGCAGGTTTGAAGCGTCCAGCGTAATGAGGCCGTTCACCGTCTGCATGGCGTTGAAGCCAGGCCAGCCCGCGTCGGTCGAGCCAGAGGAGGTCAGGCGCTCCACCTCGAGCAGGCTCGTGCTGAAGGCCGTGATCCGGTAACGCAGCCCGCGTGGGCCGATGGATGCCAGCCCCTGCCCCAGCGCCAAGCCGACCACTGGCGAACCACCGTCATAATCCAGCGTCATTTCTGCTGGCTGTTCTGGAGTGCCACTGGTAGTTGCGGTGCCGGTGACCCCTACCGGGGAGGCGCCGAGGATGGTTGAAGCACCGGTGGCAGAGATGGCCTGGCCACTAAACGGTGTCAATTCCACGAAACGCAAACGACCACTGCTCTGCTGAGCCTCGAACGGCAATCCGCTGAGCTGAGTGTTCAGCGCTGCTACCAGGCCAGCCAGATCGGTTGTGGCCGTGTTCAGCGTGACGGGATAGGTTGAGCTGCCGCGCACCAGGTTGAACGTGAGCGGCGTGACGTTGAAGTCGTAGCGAGTAGGCGCCGCCGATCCCGTGCGTGTCGATGCTGTCCCAGGGTTGGCCGGTACCGCCGGTGTGTATGGGGTGTAGCTGTGCACCACGTACAGCCCCGCGTTCGCCCCGGCTACCTCGATGAGCATGCCCGCCGTGGGGTTCAACATTTCCAGCGGGCCACGGATGATGTCGCGCCCGGCGCCGCCGTCGATCACCGTGTAGGTGTATGGCGAAAGCACGCGGATGATGATCCCGTTCGACCAGTCGGCCGGGAACTGGCCGGAACCGGCCGGCACGCTGATCGTGTCGCCAACGAACTGGTACGCCGATGCCGTGGCCGACCTGGTGAGGTCGGTGGCCATGGTCAGCTCCAGGCCGGCCGACCCACTGGAGCTGGCCCCGACCTCGGGCACGTTGAACCAGTTGATGTGCGCGGGATCGGCCGACAGATCAGCGCCTGGCGGGTAGATGGTGAAGGTCGCGTCTGACCCCAGGGAGATCAGCGGGGTCTCACCCACCTTGACCTTGGCCAGCGGGACGTCGTACTCGCCCTCGCCGATGTACAGCAGCATTTCCACCCGCTGGTCACGCGGTGCGACATGCGCCCGGCGGGGCTGGGTCAGGTAGGACGGATAGACCCGCTGGTGCCCTGCGATCTGGCGCACCGGCTCGCCCAGCTTGACCTTGTTGCCCTTGGCGCTGGCCTCGGTCAGAGGGTCGCCCTGCTGAGTGCCTGCACTGGAAGGCATACCGGGCATCTTGGGCATGATCGACTTCAGCACCGCCTTCGCGCCTTTGAACAAGGCGAAGGTGATGGAGAACGGGTCGGTACCCTTCGGTTCGCGGTAGATCTGCAGCAGGTCGGCAGGCTTGAACTTCACCTTGTGCCACAGGTGCTGCTCGATCAGTTCATCATTGAGCACAACGCTGATTGGGGGGCTTTCCCGCCGCTCGTAGGACGGAGCAAGCGACTTCAGCCACTCCTCGATCGACATGCGGCGGTCGGTCTTCCAGGTGCCGAGCGGAGCCGTGTTGCTCAGCTTGTTCGGGTAAAATTCGATCATCGGTAATACACCACCCTTGGGTGAGCGGCCTCGAACTCGCCAGTCGTCCGGAGGCATGCGCCGCCGGGGTTTGTGTCCAGCACCTTCAACCTGCCCTCGCTTTCCACCACCACACCTACGTGCAGACACAGCGAGCCGCGGAACACGGCGGCAATGGCTCCAGGCTCCGGGGTGCACTCTTCCATGCCCTGGCGCAGGTCGTGATAGGCCTCGGTGTTGGCCCTGAGCTTGTTCTTGCCCACGGCGCCCAAGCTTGGGAGCAGCGGCAGGCCGAACACCTCATGGCGCACGACGATGCACAGCCCCCAGCAATCGAAGGCAATAGGCCCCCGTGCACCCTCGCGATACGGGGCGCGCATGAATTTCTCGATCATGGTCAGATGTACTTCAGGCCAGGTGCCAGAGAGGTGGTCAGCACGGTGCGCAGACCGTTGGTGTTGAGCAGGTCGAAGAAGCCGGCAGTGAGCTTGGCCACGTCGTCCTCATACTCCCGGCTGAGCAGCGTCATGCGGTACCGCTCCTGCGGGAAGGACAGGTCCTCGGCCAGGTAGCGCCGGAAGGTGATGATGAAGCGCTTGTCGGCAGCCTTGGCCGCCTCCACCACCTCCTGCACCTCGCCTGTGACGTTGTCCAAGCCAAGCACCAGGTTCTGGAACGCGCTGTTGTCGTTCCTGGGCAGGGCCAAGTCCATGGCCATCGCGACAAAGGTCAGCGTGCGGCCGTCCTCGGTGGTGCACACCCGGTCTTCCCAGCCAGAGCAGTAGAGGTGGGAGACAGTGCCACCCTCCTCCCGCGCCTCGATGGTATCCACCAGCTCGCCTCTGCCCGAGGCGTAACACTCCTCGATCAGGCTCATGCTTCTGGCCACTCCCTGTTGATTGCCAAGTCGATGATTTCCATACCAAACCAGAGTTCAGGGAAATGCTCCCATCCATCTGGAATCAATGGCTTTCTGCGTAGCATTAGTCGGAACGTGTACCGCCAGAATGACAATTGAACCAGCTTCGGACCTTCGTAGATTCGAGCAAATTGGACCTCGTACATCTGCACCACATCGTCGATCTTCAGGGGACAGTTGAACCACTCGGTGCCCTCTTTCAAGATCCGGCTGTACCATGCCTCAAAAAAAGCCTTCTGCTTCCCGTTGAAAATCAATGTGGCGTCGACATACAGCGGCACATAGCTATGTCTGATGCGAGTCCTGACCCGCCCAGTAACCATCGGCGTGCGTGAAACAGGATCCTGGGTATCAAGCCCATAACCGTCTTGCAGCGGTGTCGGCAGTTGCTTGGGGTAATCAATGACGGCCATTCCTCAACCCCTGTATCCGTTGTGGCTGGTATTAAGTAAATGGGCTGAGGCCGAGCGCTTCCTCAATTCTGGAAAACCGGCGCTGAATGGCTTGCTCTTTCTCATCGGCTGGCTCCGGAATAGGATGATCTGCACCCTCCTCAAGACCTTGTTCGGGCTGGGTCTCTACTTCGCTCATAAAAACCTCTGCTTAACTCGCACTTCGCTTCAGGCCGTAGGCAGCTTCGAGTGCTTGCGCGCGCTCGCCGCCCCCCCAAATATCGGAAACAAAAACGTCTGCCTCCTCTTGCCCATCAGGATTCGTTCTTCGCTCCACCGTGCCGGCTTTGCTCCGGTCACCGATGATGTTTACGACAGTCCCGCCACCGCTCTGCTTGGATCGAACATCTTCCAAGGTGCGATCCAACTTTGCGCTGGTCTCAGCAGTGGTCACCCGCTCGCCCTTCTGAAGGAACCAGGTGCCATCCTCTGGGATGGAATCGATACCGTCGTGCGCCATGCCGGCCAGCGCAGCGCTGGCCACGCCCGCGACCATCGGCGCTGTAGCCGCTGCGGCCGCAAATGCGGCGCCAGGCGCAAGCGCCGGGCCGACAATTGGGATGGCCGCAGTGCTTGCGAACGCAGCCAGCTGAGCCTGGAAAGACGTGGCCTGAGCGTTCGCGATCAAGGTGGGTACGGCGCTGGCCTGCGTTGCTTTGCCCACCACCAGCTGAACCGCTTGATAAACCAGCCACTCGGCGGCCATTTGCGCCAAGGCATTGATAATGCTCTTGGCCATGGTCGAAGCGACATTGACGAAAGCGTCACCCAGGCTCTGCGACTCCAAGATCATCGAGGCTATGCCGTCGCCAACCGAACTGGTCATGCTGTCCAGAGTGCTGGCCGTGAAATCAGCAGCTTGCTGCTGGTAATCTACCGCGGCATCTCGGTAGTTCTCCCAAGCAGATGAGACACCGTCCAGCCAGTTGTTCTGCGCCTCGTCTTGCCGAGCGTAATAGTCTTGCTGGATCTCCATGCGCTCTTCAAGCGCTTGGCGCAGCAGTTCGGTTTCCTGCTTGTATAGCTCCTCGCTGATATCGCCGCCGTTGTACTGCTTCTGCAGATCCGCCAGCTGGCTCTGGTAATCCTGCTGGATAGCCAGGTCAGCCTTCAGCCGCTCCTTCAGCTTGTCACCGCTCCCCGCGCCCGCTAACTCCAGGTCGAACCCTGCACGGGCGGTCCTGTTCGCTTGAGACAGCGTATCGGCGAAGGCCTGGGCCTTCGCTGCGTCCTCGTTCGCCTTCTTTAGCTGCTGCAATCGGTCAAGCTCAGCCGCCAAACCGTTCAGGCGCTCCTGCTGCTTGGCGTTGATCCCGACCAGCTTCCCAGATTCGATTTCGAACTGCAGCTTTGCCACCTCAGTGGCGTTTTTCCGGGCGTCAGTACTGGTATTGATCAGCGTAATCTGCCGCTTCAGGTTCTCCTCAGCGGTCTCGAAGGACTGATTCAGCTTCGTGGCTGCTGCTTCAGCCGCCTTCTGAGCTGCCTTCTGCTCGTCCGTTTGGCCGACGAAGCCGGCGCCCTGCCCACCAGGTGGAACGATCTTGGGAAGCTCGGAGGCAGCCTTGCGGGCTTCCTTCACATAGGCGCGGATCGTGTCGCCAGACCAAGGCTTGTTGAACGCCTCAGCAACCTCCTCCATGACGGTGCTGGCTGTTCGAGCATGGTCAATGGCATCCGCTGTCAGTTTGTCAGCGTTGGCCTTGAAGTCCTTCGACATGTCGCCGAAGGTCACGGCACCGAGCAAAGTGTTGGCCGTTGCGCCGATGCTCTGCAGATAGGCCATGGTGGTGGAGAACCCACTCACAATACCGGCGGCCACCACCTTGAAGGTCCGCCCGATGCCGTCAGCCAAGCTGGCGGTAACGGCGGTCACCTCAATGAAATCGTTGGCGAATTCGCCAACAACTTTCCGAAGCCCGCCGGCCTCCTTCGTGGTGCCGGCAAGGTCTTTTGCAAGTTGGGCCAGTACCGGCATGAACTCGGCCGCCAGGGCTGTCTTCGCAGAATTGGCGTACTGGCCGATGACCGTAAGCTCTGTGCTGAATTGCTGAGCAGCGCCGATGGTCTGCTCGTCCATGATCATGCCGGCCTGCTGCGCGGCATCCCCGTACTCCTTGAACTTCTTGCCCCCATCAGCCAGGAGCGGCACCAAAGCCGTTGCTTCGTCGGCGATCGCCTCCATGAAGAAGGTCATTTGAGCCTGGCTCACGTTCGCCTTCTGCAGGCTGGTCACATACAGCTGCAGCGCGTCGGCGCTGTTCAGGTTGCGGAACTGCTCAGCGGTCACGCCTACCTTTGGCGCGACGGTCTCGAAGAAGTTCTTGAGCTCGCCGCCACCAGTAGCCAGAAAGTCGCCGATCTTGTCGTTGGTGTCCTTGAAGATGTCAGACAGCTTGTCCTGCTCTACTCCGACTGAAGCAGCGCCGGCAGCGTAACGCTGGAACTCGGTGGTGGTGAGGCCTGCCAGGTTCGAAAGGTTGGTGATTTCCTTCGCCGCCATGGCCGAACTGGTGACCAGGCCAGCGACAATGGCCGGCACCGCGGCAAAGGCGGTACCGATGCCTTTGCCGAGGTTCTCAGCCGACTTCTTGATCTCAGCCATGCGCTTTTGCGATTCACGGCTGGCCTGGTCAAGCGGCCCTGTGAAACCGCCAATCTTGGCGATCAAGTCCAGGGTCAGCGTACCCAGCGATTTACTTGCCATGCCTTTCTCCTGCTGATCGCTGGCTCAGAGTTCGACTACGCCCATGTCTTCATGGCCTCCTCGAGCGTCAGCGCAGGCGCGGACTCGTGAGGCATAAAGTCGTAAACGGTGTAGCCGCCGTCCTTTGTGTGGGTGTTCGCGTAAAGCGTGGCCAACAGAGCCGTGCCACGCTCGAAGCGCATTCCCAAGTGCAGGGAGCCGCGGCGGCTGCGGTACTTCATCCATGAGCGAAACTCGTGGATGCTGATCCGCTCTTTCGCCTCGGCGATGGTCCTGCCCCCGACGCCACAGAGGACTAACTCGTGCCAGAACTCGTCGAGGTCGCTGAGTTCGGTGTCTTTCCCATGTTGGTCACCTCATTGATCGCCACCATCAGAGCGACAGTGAGATTGCCGTCCAAGGCGCCCAGGCGCTTGGTGCTATCTGGATCCTTGGCGAGCTCCACCGGATCAAGCGGCCCATGGGTGATGTCCAGCACGGTGAAGACAGTGTTGCCTTCCTCGTCGCAGATGGCCGCGGCGATGCGGCCGGCAATGTTGTCTTGCTTGCCGCCAGCCGCCAGAACATCGCTCACCGCTGCCTGGTAGCCCAACGGACGCACATACACCGTCGCGGTAAAGGTCTCGTCGCCTTGCCGCCAAGTGATTTCCTTTGCCACGGGCCGGCCAGTGAACGAGCCGGTTTTCTTCAACGAATCGAGCGTCAGCTTCATCACTTGCCTCAGGCGTTAGTGGTTTTACGGATCCAGGCAGAGCCGCCCGAACGTTGAATGGTCGCCGCGGTGGTAACCGCCGCGTTGGCCGCGAAGTCGAACGGGAAGTCGGAGACGTAGCCGTCGAACAGGAACCAGGTGCGGGTCGGGGGCAGGACGAAATCATCTGCATCGCCCAGGACTGCGGAGGCCGCCGCGCCGGAACCTGCACCACCGGTCAGGGTGATGCTCGGCGCGCTGGTGTAGCCGGAACCGGCATTGGTGATGTTGAAGCCGACCACCTTGCCATCCTCGATAATCGCGGTTGCTGCGGCGCCAGTGCCTCCACCCCCCGAGAACGCGACGGTCGGGGCCGAGGTGTAGCCAGTACCGCCATTCGTCAACTCGATCGCAGCCAGCGCGCCGGCAACGCCTACGGTCGGTGCAATGTCGGTGCCGTCCGACCAACCTACAACCCAGCGGATGCTCTCGATCGAATCATCCTCCGAGATTTGGTGGAGGCGCACGTGAGAGGCGTTACGCGGGTCGACGTTCAGGGTCAGTGAAGCCTGGCCAGGGGTTCGCAGACCGCGCAGGTACTTGCGAACACGGTCGCTGAGGCAGGTAACCTCGACTTGGTCAGCAGGGTTACCGCCCGGGTTGAAAGCGGTCGCGCACTCCACTTCCATGACTTCAAACTGGGATGGGTTACCTAACTTGGGCGCCAGGGCATAGATCTGGGTGCCTTGAGCGAGAATCGCCATGGGTCTCTCCAATTGCGGGCAAAAGAAAACCCGCACTGGGCGGGCTATTGGGGTTTGTTGCAGCTCTACCGCGGGACCATCCAGTCCACGTCGAAGCTGGCTCGGTAGTTCTTGGTAGCGGGGTCGCGAGTTTCGCCCCCCCAGCGGGTGACGTAGGCGCGCAATTCAATTGCATCGCGAATCGCATCGCGCACCTGACGCACTGACTTGCTAGTGGTGCCATACGCGTCGACTTGCAGCGTGAAGCCATCGGCATCAGGGCGGCCGGCCAGGTAGTTCTCTGGGCTGCCATTCACCAGCTGCCATACCGCATAGGGCTTGGCCACGCTTTCGGGCGCCTCGCCGAATGGGTACATGCGCAGGTCAACGCCACTGCCGAGCAGCGCCGTGACGCCGGGATCTGCTGCGCAAACGAGTTCAATGGGTGGTGTCATGAGAATGCCGCCTTCTTCGCAGCGCGCCGGATGGCGCGGTCGATTGCTTTCTCGTACTCGGTGACGAAGGTACTGGTGACTTCGCTGATGCTGTTGGCGAGGGCTGGTCGCATGAACGGAGCCGCGGCCATCTTCTCAGTACCGAACTCGATCAGGCGCCAGTGAGGCGTCGGCGAGTTAGGACTGAGGTCACCGCCATCCTTGAGCACGGCGCCGTGCAGCACGCCGATGCGAAAGCCCAGGTCGCCTGTCTGCTTGAAAAGCTTGCCGTTCCAGCGCAAGGCGATGTTGTCTGCGATTGAGCGGCCAGTGGCCTTGTCATCGATGCGCTCGGCGCCTTCCTTGGCCTTCTGCACCACGACCTGGGCAGCCTTTCGAAGTGCAGCCCGGCCACCCTTGCGCCGAACGTCATAGCTGACCGACTCCAGCTTCCCGAGCAGGGTATCCAGGCCGGTGATGCTGAACTCGACCCCATCAGCCATCCCTCACCCCCTTCTCGACCAACATCGTCAGGTAGTCGAGGCCAGAATTAGCGTCGCCCAGCGGCGGGCCAACGATGCTATACACCTCACCCCGGTACAGGATGCGCATGGTGGGTAGGACGCCAGGCCGGTATCGGATAACCATCCGACTCGTGGCCTGCGCCTGGCCGGCCTGGGCGGCAATGAAGTCTCTGGCCGACAGATCTTCGACCCTGGCTGGGCACTTCTCCCAGCGAGTGACCCATTCTGGCTCCCCGAACTCCAGGGTCACCGGGTCACGCACCGCTTTCAGCTCCTGAATGTCGATGCGGTGCCGGAGCTTGCCGGCCTGCATCACACACCCATCCGGATGCGATATGGCATCAGCAGGTGCTGCGACGCCACCGGAAGCTCGGTAGCGATGGTCCCGGTCACGACATCCTCGCGGTTGGCAAACAAATGGCCCAGCTTCAGCAGGCAGGCCGCCTGGATAGAAGGATTGAGCACTATGCCGTAGGCAATGGCGTCTGCCTGGTCATACGCATCGGCCAGAACCTGGCGGGCATGGTCGAGCAGTCGGCAGCGCAGAGCGTGGTCCTGCTCGGTCTCAGCTGCGGCGACCGCCGCGGCGTTCGCGTCCTTGGCTTGCTGCAGGGCGGCCGACACGCCGGCGCGGGATTCGTCGAGCGTCACCTGGTCGAGGTAGAAGCGGCGGTTGAGGAACTGCATGGCAGCCTCTTCCGCGGCATCAAGCTGCGCCTGGACCAGCACCTGGTCTTCAGGTTCAGCCAGCAGATGGTGCATGGCCAGGTCGATGGCGATCACGGACATGGATCACTCCTTGGGCTTGGTGGCCGCTCCCTTGCCGCCCTTGTTGACCGGCTCCGGCGCCTTCTTGTTCTCTGGTTCCTCGGCTTTCTTCACGTCGTACTCCTCGATCAGGCCGTTGCGCAGCAAGTCACGAGCACGCAGCTCGTCGACGGTAATTTCTCGGTTGCGCTTGACGTACTCGCCACCGTTGTTGAAACCCTTGATGGTTTTGACTTTGACGTCTGGCATGTGCGGTCACGCCCGGTTTCCCGAGCGCGCTCCTGAGCTGGTTACGGGGTGGCTTCGAATTCGCCGTGCACGAACGACTCGGGGCGATACACCGCCAGGGCCAGGCGCTCCTCGGCGCGGATGGTGACCATGTTGGTGCGGAAGTTGTCACCGTCCTCGGTGGATACCTCAACGGCGGCTTCCTCCCGGTCGAACACCTGAGCCGCGATGTTCATTGCGCCGACCAGGAACTCACCTTCTGGTACGGCATTGCTGTCCACCACCGGCAGCTTCCACAGGCGCTGGACGCCACCCTCTTGGACGTTCACCCAGATGTAGGAGCCGTTGGCGTCCTTGGTCAGCTCGATGTCGGCCCAGTCCACCGGGTTGAGGGCGATGGCCGAAGCGCGGTACTCCGCAACGCGCACCTGCAAGATCGCTCGACGCAGGGTGTCGATCTTGGTGTCGCCGGTCTTGCGCAGCGCCTCGTTGAAGGCGGTGGCCTGCGGGATCAGGCCCAGGAGGTTCTGCCCGGTGCCGTCGCCGGCCAGCAGCTGCTCCTCTTCCTTGTACTTCAGGCCGTAGATTGCACGGCCGTTGATATAGCTCTGCAGGAGCGGGATGTCCGACAGCACCTGCTTGGAAGCGCGGAACCAGTGGGCAATGGTGACCACGTTGGTGGTCTTCAAACCGAACGAGAGATCGGACTGAGCCTTGGCCGCACCCTCGCCCGCCTGAGACGCTGCCATGTTCTGGAAGCCAGCCTCCTGCACGAACTCGACTGCGTTCGAGCCAGTACGACCCGGCATGATCAGGTCGCGAATGGTGAACTCGCGCTCCGGGCCAACCACGATGCCAGGAACGCGGGTCGGCTGGATTGCCGCGCCGACGCCGCCGGTACCAGTGGTAGAGCTGGTGATGTTGGTAACGGCCTTCCGGCCGACTCGGACGATGCCGCGACCTCGAGTTTGCAGCGACTTGAAGTCGTCACACTCGGTCAGTTCCTCGCCCGCAGACTTGAAGTCGACCGGGTCATTGGCGGAGAAGCGACGAGCCATCTTCTGCTCAATCTCCTGCAGGCGATCCTGCAGGCCCAGGCCATCCTTCACCAGTCCATCGAGGATGGTTTTGGTTTCGGTCAGGATGGTGCCGTGCTCTTTGATCTCGGCAGCCGCCTTGGTGGCGAAAGCTTTGATCTCCTGATCGCGCTCGTCGAGAAGGTCGTTGACCGCTTTCAGCTGGATCTTGTCGTCGGCGTGCTCTTTGCGCTGGAACTGGCGACGTTCGGAGCGAGCCTGGTTGCTCATGGCGTTATGCATGGTGATTCCTCAAAACGAAGGGAGGGAAAGAGCCGGGCGCGACTTGAGCGCCTCAGCGATTTCAATTGCTGCCAGGTCGCCCTCGGACTCGCTCCGGAGCAGGTGCTGCAGGCCACGGTTGGCAATCACCGCGGACTGAGTCTTCGAGAAGCCTGCCTCGCGCAGGAGCAACTCAAATTCGGGCATCGATGGCAGGCCGCCATGGGCCAGCTTCGACTTGATGGTGTCGGTGCGCGCCTCGTCGTTGGCGGGCACGGTGACGATGGAGATCTCGATCAGGTCCAGCTTGGTCAGCGTTCGGATTCGGGTCTTCTCGTCGAACTTCGAATCGCGGACGTAATAGCCGATGGACAGGCCGGTGATCGATCGGGTCTGCATGCCTCGATAGGCGATCCGGGCGTACGGCGCATCAGCCAGCCAAAGCTCGCCGTCGCCGAACAGGCCGCGTTCGTCCTCCTTCAGGCTGCTGATATCCCAACTACCGATGGGCTCGCCGGTTCGGTGCTGCCAAAGGACCGGGAAGGTTCGCGACTTGGCCTTGGCTTCCTCGATCGACTCAAGGAAGGCGCCAGGCGCGACCACCTCGTTGTAGCTGTCGACCACGCCGAACACCGAGCCGTAGCCAGAAAAAAGGCCGTCGTCGCCGACAGCCTTCACGTCATAGTCGAAGGAGCGGTACTTGACCGCCGCCAGTCGATCCTTGTGTCTCATGGGGTATTACCTCTTGGCTGGTCGTTGAGCCAGTCGAGCAGCGCCGCCTTGGCCTGGTTGGCGCCGCCGGGGTCTTCGCCCAGCTTGTCGATCGGCAGCATGTTGGATTGCACGGTGAGCTTTGCCGCGTTGCCACCTTCAGGCGGCAGGTTCTCTTTGCGCCGGCAGTCGTCTCGGGTGTAGATCCCGTTCTGCGTCATCGAGCTGTAGAAGGCCGCCCGCGCCGCGCTATCCATGCGCAGCAGCCCTTCCGGGTTGAACTTCACGTAGAAGCGGCGGCGCTCATCCGGTCGCAGTAGGCGCCGGTTGGCGCACATTTCAATGCGCTTGATCCAGGGAAGCAGGGTGAACGATAGGAAGCCGATCATCTGCTGCTCCATGCCAGTGCCCCAGCTGGTGGAGTTCTGCGTATGCCCGACCATCCACGGCGGCACCCGGAACCAGCGGCAAATCTCCTCGACGTTGAACGCCCTGGTCTGCAGCATCTGGGCATCTTCCGGCGTCATGGAGACCTGTTGGTACTTCATGCCAGCCTCGAGGACCATGGTCTTGCCGTGGTTCGTGGCGCCGGAGAACTGCTTAATCATGTCCTCGCGGATATCCTTCCGCTGGTCCGGCTTGAGGATCTGGTCGGTGGACAGGACGCCGCCCAGCTTCATGCCGTTGGCAAACATCTTGGCCGCCGACTCATCAGCAGCCATGGCTGAGCCCAGCACCTGCCGCCCGTAGGCCAGCGGCGACAGGCCGCAAAGCGGGTCCATGCCGAAGGCTCGCACGTGCACCATCTGATCCTCGGTCAGCGTGTGAGGCTTGCCGAAGTTGTCGGTGTAGCGGTACTCGATGGAGCCGTCCGCCAGGCGCCGCGGCGGCGACATGTTCTGCGGCAGTAGAAATTCCAGGCTGGTCAGCGTCCGGCCGCTCTGGTGAGGCTCGCAGAAGGCGTTCCCCTGGAGCAGCAGGCTCGCCATGACGTTCTCCCAGAACTCCACGGGGGTTTGGTCGGCGTTCGGCTGCTGGCTGATGACGAAATTGACCGGGTGAGAGCTGGCCACCACCGGCGCGCCGTTCTTGTCCTCGTACAAGGCAATCGGCAGCGTTGCGATGGTCTCAGCGATCAGCCGCACGCAAGCCCACACCGTCGA
Source organism: Pseudomonas sp. XP2 (assembly GCF_053557975.1). Taxonomy (NCBI): domain Bacteria; kingdom Pseudomonadati; phylum Pseudomonadota; class Gammaproteobacteria; order Pseudomonadales; family Pseudomonadaceae; genus Pseudomonas; species Pseudomonas sp. XP2. Next base: position 538,190 of record NZ_JBNRIK010000001.1, on the reverse strand, counting down.
GAGCTGGAGCGCCGTCTGCTGGCTGACCACCTTCCCCGATGCCGAGTCGGTACCGTAGAAGGTGTTCCAGAACGCGGCGTCGGTCAGGCCAATCTTGCGGCCAGCCCAGCCGGCTAGGCTCGATGCCACTCCCGGCTCGGCCGACTTCACCAAGGCCTGGCCGAGGATCTGCGTGAGTGATTTAGCCACCGATCAGCCCCTTGCGAATGAAGCCCGCGGCGACCAGTAGCGAACCGGCAGCGGCCAGCAGCGCGTAACCCAGGCCGGCCAGCACGTATACACCAGCAACGCCCAGCAGCAAGCCGCCGGCGGCAAGCACCAGAAAGATGATCAGGCCAGTTTTCATAGGGTGTCCCGTTAGCCAACCACGATCGGGCTGGCAAGAAAGTCATCGAAGTGGCCGGAGTCGTCGATGCCGAGCTTGATGGCCACGGCGCAGCCGGTGATCAAACTCACCATGCCGTCGATCTTGTTCTCCGGGCGCTCCTTGTTGGGGTAGATGTTGTCCTTCACGTCCAGCTTCGCCACGACGTTCGAGGCCATCCAGGTCAGCACCGGGCAGTCACCGTGAGCCAGCTTCCGCTGCAGAACCAGGGCTTCAACCTCTTTCATGGGCTCGCTCAGGTTCTGCACCGTCTGACGCAGCTCTACCATCGGCAATCCCTCGGCGTCCATTTCCTGGGCTAGCTGCGTTGCCTGCCAAGGGTCGTAGGCGTAGGCCCGGATATCGAAGCGACCGGCAAACTCGCGCATGTCCTCCTTGATGACTTCGAAGTCGGTGACCTCGCCGTCTGTCAGGGTCAGCAGGCCGAGAGCATCGAACTCGCGGTACCGCGCGGTATTGCTGTCCAGCTCCTCGAGCACTCGCGCTTCGGGCAGATAGTACCTGGCATGGATATGCCAGAATGGGTCGTCGCCATGAGGCGGGAAGATCAGAAGGTTCGCAGCAATGTCAATCTTGCTCGCCAGGTCGAGACTGCCGTAGCAAGGGCGGCCCTCCAGTTCTGCGAGGCTCTTCCTGGCCGGAGCCTCTTTCCAGCGCAGCATGTTGAGCCAGGCATTCTTGGCGCCTACCCACTCGTTCAGGTGTTTGGTGCGGAAGGTGGCCTGCTTGGTTGCCGACTGCATCGCGTCACGCTGGCGAGCCAGCAGGAAATCCTCGCCGACTGAAATGCCGAAGTTCGGATTCGCCTTGCGTAGCGCGATCTCGCTGGTCCAGTCGTCGCCATGGTCGATGGTGTAGAGGGCCGGCCATAGATCCGGACGCTCAATGACACCTTCCAGCATCCGCTCGGAGTCGCGGATCAGCTGGTGGCAAGGCCCGCCGATGCTGGAGCCTGCCGTGGTAATGACCAGCATGATGGGCTGCTCCCGAGCGCCCATGCCGGTTTCCATGGTGTCGTAGAGCGTCGAATCTTGGTGTTCGTGGTACTCGTCCACCACCGAGCAGGACGGTGAAGAACCGTCGCCTGGTTTGCCAATGACCGGCTCAAAGCGGGACCCGTCGGCCAGGACGACCATGTTGGAAGCATTCACGTCGACGCCGTAGTGCTCTCGCAGGTCGTCAGTCCGTTCAACCATCAGTTTCGCCGGCCTGAACACTTCCCAGGCCTGCTTCTCCGTGGTCGCGCCTGAGTAGACCTCGGCACCGAACTCTCCGTCGGCAACGAACATGTAGAGGCCAACACCGCCGCCGATGATGGACTTGCCGTTCTTTCTGGGTACGAACACCAGGATCGTCCGGTAACGCCGGGTGCCATCCTTCTTGCGAACCCAGCCGAACGGCACGCAAACCGAGAAAAGTTGCCAGGGCTCCAGCTTGATCAGCTGCTTCTTGCCACCCCATTTACCCTTGGTGTGCGGCAGAAGCTGCAGGAACTTGGCGACTTTCTCCGCCTTGGCTGGATCGAATTTGTACGGAAAGTCCTTGCGCTTGGAGGCAGCCAGGTCGTCGAGGTGACGCTGGGCCAGCAGTTGGATCCATTTGCAGACGAGGATCTTCCCGGCGACGACATCCTTGCCGTACTTTTCGGCCGCCTTCATCAGCGGAAATTTCACCTTGGCCATTACAGCTCCGCGAATGCATTGCCCTTCGGCGCGTCTTTTTTACCCCCGCCCACCTTCGACCGGTCAGCCGGCGTCATGCCGAACTTGCCGAGCATGGCTTCCAGGCGCACTAGCTTGGCGGCAGGGAAATCGAGGGGGTCGTTGCGGAACTGGGCCAGTAGGTTGGCGGCCAGTTCCAGGCTGAGTCGGTCGGAGTTGGTCAACACGTCCCGCGGGGCGTACTTTGCAATCTCCTTCCAGGCGTGGAGCACTGCTCCATTGATGTGAGCCGGCGGTGCGGTCAGCTCACCCACCGGTTCGGCATCCTCACGGCGACGCTGGGGGTCTTTCTTGAACGCACCGGTCAGCTCAAGCACGTTCGTCGGCTTGCGCGGTCGGGCCATTTTGAAAACCTGAATTTTGCGGAAGTGGAAAAAAAGCTGAGGGCGCGGTGTCCGAGCTAAAAGGCCCAGACTTTGAGGGTGCCCCACCCCCTCAGGGCGTTTTTTGCCCTAAAAACGCGCAGAAATCGGGGTTTTGACGTGTTTCAGCCGCCACGTACACCCCCTATTGACTCTCGCTGGGTCTTCACCTTGTGGCAGTCGTGGTTGATGGCCCTGAGGTTGCTGTCATCGTCCGTGCCGCCGTGGGCCAGCGCGACGATGTGGTCAACTTCATCTGCCTCGCGAATCCTTTCCAGCCTGGTGCAGTCGTCGCACCGGCACAGGTACTGATCACGCTTGAGGATGCGGTCACGCAGCCGACGCCATGGCCGGCCGCCACGACCTGAGCCCTTGCGTGTAGCCCAGGCCTTAGCCTGCTCTGCCGCCACCTTTGCATGGCTGTCGCAGTAGCCATTGGCATTGCGGTGCAGGGACCGACAACCCTGGGCTCTGCATGGGCGCTGTGGCCTCAGCGGCATGGCGTGCCATCCAGGTAGGTGCCTGGCTCAGCGTCCGGATCAACATCGTCGTCGTCCGCCAGCGCCTCAATCAGCGCCAGGTTCTGGGTTGCGATCTGCTCCAGAAGCGCGGTCTGCTTCTGCTGCTCAGCCAGTAGGTCGCTGACGCTTGGTTGCAGCTGGGCGGTGATGCCCGCCTCAAGCACGATCAGCTCACACTTGAGTCGATCAGCTGTCCCTGCCAGGTGTTGAGTCAGTCGCTCGCGAACCTCGGCCTTGATCGGGAACGGAACGCTGATCACCAGCAGGTCGCCCTTCTTCGGGCTCAGCTTCTCGATTTGTTGCGAATAGGTTTGCTGCTCGCTCATACGCCACCTTTGTCCACTTGTTGATCCACTCGCGCCGGGAGGCGCATCCGCTGCAGGCCATCACATGCCACGCCGGGTCAGTCCGTAGACCTCCAAGGCGCCTGCGATATTCTCGCCTTCGGCCTGACTGATGGTGTTGACCACCTCCACGCAAGCAGCGGTGTTGGGCTCCATGCGAATGGTGATGGATGTGACTTTCGATGGGTCCAGCCCAAGCACTTGGCAGACGGTCTGGCCAAGCTCCCGCCCAAGGATCAGGGGTTTCTTTTCCATGGTGATTCCTCGCGCCACGAAACGGCGCTCTCTGATTTTGTGGCGCGGATTACTCGGGTTTTCGGCTAGGCAGCTTGAAGTCGGTAACGCGATCAGCAATCGCGCGAACCTTCTCCACTCCAAGGAGGCCAACCCACCCACCAACAAAGGCAGCCATGCTCTGTGGCAGGCCGAAGAACTCGAAGCCGCTGATGATTGTGAGGGTCAGGCCGCCACAGATGGCGCCCTCCACCAGCATCTGCCGGCGAGTGCCACCACCATAGGTGATGCGCAGTACAGCCATGGCGCAGGACAGACCGGCCGCGTATAGCAGGGGCGAATGCTGGCTCAACCATGCGAGGGCAACCGCCCAGGTGTCTGGTTTGTCTGGCATGTTGGACATCCGGGTTCCTCCCTTGCGGGAAGCAGAAAAAGAAAAGGCCCGCCGTTATGGCGAGCCCTTGGATACGTGAAAAGGTGGCCCCGTGCTATCGTCGAGCTTCCACACAAGACGTTCCACGGAGCGAAAAACGATGAAGGTAACCCTCAAGTGCGCCAAGTGCGGCAGTGACAAGTTCGAGGTTCCGGCTAGGCCGAACGACAACTCGAAGGTCACCTGCGGCAAATGCGGTGCTGTCGAGACTTACGGGAAGCTCATGAAGGCTGTGGGCGACAAGGTCACGAAAGACCTGCAGCGGCAGCTCGGGAAAATGTTCAAGTGACCTGAGCGTTTCAGCCAGAGGGCGCAGGAAGTCAGCGGCGCCCTCAACCTCAACGTCGAGCTGTAGCTTTTCCATGCATCCTCCAGATACGAAAAAGCCCCAGCTGGTGCGAGGCTTGGAATGGGTGCGGAGGGCCGGTGCTTACCCGGCTTGTTGGTCTGGCTCGCTGGGTCACGTACCCCAGACTCTCATCGCGTAGCCGATCAGGGAGCGCACGGCTTTGATCGACGCCACTACCGACTTAGCCCAGCTGCCTGAGCGTGTCATCCGCATAAAAAAGCCCACACAGGGCGGGCAAGGGGAGCAACGCAGAAAATGGTTAAATCTGGTGACTGTAGAAGAGAGAGTACGACTCAATGCCGTCGTTCGGCTGCTTGATACCAGCGTTGGAGTAGTGAATCGCTCGGATGCCTACTTTCTGTGTCTCGCCAATCTTGAGACCCGCACCAATACGGTCTTCGAAGTTGAAAGCAGAGCCAAAATCCTGATCGCCTGCCGAAGTGCCTGAGAACACGGCCACGCCGATACCCGCCTCGATGAAGGGCTTCACATTCCCACTGCCGAACTCATAGACGAACACAGGAGCGAAGGACAGCGAGTGAGCCCCACCTGAAGCATCGCCTGCTTCCCAGTAGGTGTAGCCAGCATCCCAATAACCGGTGAGACGGCCAGTACTGGATTCAAACCAGCTTTTGTCCCAGTTAAAGCCAATGCCGACGCGCGCTGTAAGACCACCTTGGCCTGTCGCGCCAAGCGCTCCGGATAGCTCAGCCGCTCCGGCGGACGCAGCGAAAAGGGAAAGCGCCACAACGGCGAGAACGTTTTTCATACTCACGGTCTTCCATATTATTGAGTAGCAACCTATCAGAATCATAGCGCTATCAAATCGTTCCCTCATACAAGAAAAATGCTTTTTCTGGAGGGCTACCTGAATCGAAGCCCCTCAAAAACACAAAACCCCGACACGATGGCCGGGGTTTGTCTGTGTCGCGTAACGTTGCAAGCTGGACACGCTGCTATGAAAACAGGTGTTTATCCGCCCGCATAGAGCTATTTATGCAGCCTCTCGAATTTCTTCGAGGGCGCAGTCGATCCATGCAACGCCGGCCTTGATGATCTCCCGCGCCTTGCGCTCAGACATGCCCGCTTCCCTCCCAACACGCATGGCTGGGTGCTTCGATCCGTAGTAAGCCCACACGAAATCCCCCATCTGCTGATTGCGCTTCGTCAGCCTGGCCACAGCGCCGTCGATGATCAGCGCAAGGTCGTCAGTGATCACATGCTGGCGAATGCCACCTTCACTGGGAACGTTGTCGCGCATGAGTGCGTAGAGAGGCGACACGTAACGTGGCACTCCCATCTCACACATTCGCCACCAGCCCCACTGCTCGAGCATGTACTCGGTATCGCCCAGCGCCTTGTCCGCGTAGGTTCGTTTCTTCATGCAGCCCTCCGGGGCGTTGGGTCGGTATCCAGGCCGAACAGCTCGCACAGGAGCTTGTGGGCGTGTTTGTTCTTGGCGTTGCCCTCGATGATCCAGTCCTTCGCGAACTCTTCGAACCCCTTGTTGGCTCGGGCAGCGTGCCAGTCAGTCACGATATCCATCAAGGCTGCCGAGGCCAGGCGGCCGTTGGGTAGGTCCAGCAGCATGCGGTTTCCGACTGAGAGGAACTTGCGCTCAACGGCGGTCAGGCTTTTGCGCGGCAGCGCCGCAGTTACGTTGCTCATCGAGCGACTCCTTGGGCCACACGGGCCTCGGCAATTCGCACATAGCCCAAGAACTGGTCGGCGGGCAGCGACTCCTTGATCACATCGAGGATGACCCGGTCCATGTTCTGCTGGGCGTGCGCCTTGGCCTCCTTGCGCAACTGGCCGCATCGGTACAGCAGGCGGGTGCGGTCATGGTTGATGTGCTTGAGCGCAGCCTTTGCTCGGTTGTACCAGCTGCGGTCGTATGGACGCCCCTGAACAGCGCCCTCTTGCGCCTGGCTCAGCGCCAGCTCCAGCCGAATTGCGTCACTCACCAGCTGCTCGTGCAGGGCTTCGCAGGCCTCAAGGGTTTCCGGCAGCTCGCGGGGCCCCACAAGCCGTGGATGCGCTTCTGCGAGTTTCGGGGCATTGCCAGTGGCAACAGGCTGGTCGGCGCCGGCTCGCTTGGTCACAGTCACCGAGACAACCGGGTTTGCAGGATTGCGGGCTGGCGGCTTGTGGCCTGGCCACAGATCAGAAAGTTTCATGGTGCTTGCTCCCCTTACGGTGTTTGGAGAAATTCACGACGCGGCCCATCTCGACCTCGTCGTCAGGCGGGAGGCGGTTGCCGGCGAAGTTGACGAAGCGGGCGTACTGCCCTTGGCGCTGGACTAGGCACGAGCCCTGCGGGGCCTGGCGCCCCTTGTCGAGGATCAGCTCGGTGACACCCTGCTCACCCGCTTCCGACTCTGGGTCGTGGTGGACCAGGATCACGGCGTCGGCGTCCTGTTCGATCTGGCCGGAGTCGCGCAGGTCGCTGGCTTGTGGCTTCTTGCCGGGGCGGCTCGCCGGGTTTCGGTTGAGCTGCGCCAGCACCAGCACCGGAACGCTCAGTTCCTTGGCCAAGTTCTTCAGGGCAATGGATATCTTGGCCACAGCGTCGGTACGGCTCTGGTTCTTGCCTTCGGTGCCCACCAGGCCCAGGTAGTCGATCATCAGGATGTCGAGGCCCTGCTCGCGTTGAAGCCGCCTGGCATCTGACCGGATAGCGCTCATGGTCAAGCCGGGCGTGTCGTTCAGGTACAGCTGAGCAGACTCGATCTTGCTGCCGGCCGTCCCAATGCGCTGCCATTCGTCCTCATCCAGGCTCTTGACCTCCTCCATCCGGCGCAGGTCGATCCCGCCCTGGGAAGCGATGGTGCGGACGGTCAACTCCTTCTCGTCCATCTCCAGGCTGAAGATCAGACCCACGCCAGCGCCACGGATAGCGATGTGGTTGACGATCTGCAGGCCGAGCATGGTCTTGCCGCTGCCTGGGCGGCCGGCGATCACCACCATGCTCTTGGGGCGAAGGAAGCCGATCAGCTTGTCCAGGTCGACCAGGCCGGTCGAGAGCTTCGGTGGAGCGCGGTCATCCAGCACTTCCTGCATCCCATCGAACACCTTGGGCAACACCTCGGCCATGCGCTTGTACCCGGCCTTGCCCGAGCCCTGCAGGTCACGCAAGTCAGCGATGGACTGCTGGGCCTGCGCGATGATCTCGTCCGGCACCAGGCCGCTTGCTACGGCAGCCTTCGCGGAATGGCCGATATCGACCACCTGGCGAATCACCGCCCACTGCTTGACCTGCTTTGCGTAGGCCATCGCGTTGGCCACCGAGGGCACGTTGCGGCAGAGGTCCACTGCGAATGCCAGGGTGCCCTGCCCGCTCGGCAGAGTGCGCTGCACATCACCGACCGTCACCGCATCAACCGGCAGCCCACGCTCCAGACAATCACGAATCACGTCGAACAGGGCCGCGTGGTCGTCGTAGAGGAAATCGGCACTGGTCATCTGGCTCACGATGTCATCCACAAGCGCGGCGTTGCCATCGAGAGACGCTAGCATGATCGCCCCCAGCACACCGTGCTCGGCCTCGGGGTAGCCCATTACCAGTTCGCTCATGCTTCACCTCGCGCCGAAGCCCAGGTGAACAGGACAGCAGGCCCGCCAGCATCAGTCAGTCGGTCGACAGCACGGTCTCCCAGGCACTTGCGCAGGCCAGCTAGGCCCAGGTTGGAGATCACGATGGTCGGCATCAGCTGCCGGTACCGTGAGTCGACCACCTCGAACAGCACCTGCCGCTCGAAGTCGCTGCCGTGCTGAACGCCGACCTCGTCGATCACCAGCAGGTCCGGCGCCAGCAAGGAGGAATACACATCGCGCTCGGTCTGCTCGGACTTTTTGTCGAAGGTCATCTTGATGTCGCGGATGATCTCGATGGCCATGGTGTAGCGTGCTGACGCTCCGTAGCTGCGGATCACCTGCTGGGCAATTGCGCAGCACAGGTGTGTCTTCCCGGTGCCCACGCTTCCCAGCAGCAGCATCGAGCGACCCAGCTCCCAGTTGCGCTCGAAGCCATTCACGTACTCGGTGCACTCGTTCAGGGCCACGGCCTGCCCTTCGGTTTCGGCGCGGTAGGTGTCCAGGGTGGCACCGCGGAAGCGCAGTGGGATTTCAGCGGCCATCAGGCTGACATTCATCGTCCAGTCGCGCCGCAAAGCTTGCGCCGGCTTGCGGACTGCTTCGTCGGCAGAATGCAGCGCGTCGAACTGGCAGCGAGTACATCCCTGCCAGAAGTGGTCACCGGAAAACGACTCGATCAGTTCGTCAGTGAAGTCGCCGTGCACACGGCACTGGCCAGGTTTGAACTCGAGAGTTTTTGGAGTGGTCATGATCTTGCTACCCGGTAAGTCCCGTTTGGCTGGCGAACCAGGCCTTCGGTGTGGTCAATCTTGTCGAGGTCGGTGTGGTGCGATTGGCCCTGCGCAGGGCTGGCGCGCGGATTAACACTGACCCGTTGGTTGCGCACCCAGTTACGCCAGGTCGCATCCCAGTTGAGCTTTGTGGCGTCCTTACCGGTCTTGGAGATCCAGAAGTCTTTGAACGAGTCGGCCATCGCCTTGACCATTCGGTCATCAAGCTCCGGCCTTTCCGCTTTCGCCCATGCAGCCAGTTCTGGAGATAGAACCCAGTCATCAGGCAGGCGAGTACCGCGCTTTCGGCCATCCTGCTTTGGCTCAACCTGGCCAGGCGGCGCGCCAGCGGCGCACTGCTCTTGATCTTCTGGTTCTTGGTTAATGGTTAGTGGTTCTTGGTTAAGGTTATGGTCGGGTTCGTCTTGGGAACCACTTGGGTTTTCAACGGGTTTCTTTGGCCTCCCGCCACGGCTCCCGTTCTCACGATTTGCAGTCGCTTTCGCGTGGTACTTCGCGATCTCTTCGTCACACCGATGATGGTGATACCCGTCAGATTCCAACGTGAAAAACTCCCCCAAAATCACCCCGACCGATTCTTCGTGGCCCGCTAATCGCAACCGACGAATAACCGACTTGGTTTCTTGTGGGATCGGCTTTTCGCTCTCGTAGTAGTGGTCGAGAAGGCGCCGGTAGACGCCCTCCTCTTCCACGGAGAGGTGCGCGGTATCCCGCGTCCAATCCTTGATGTTGAACTTGTAGTAATGCATGGCTCAGAGGTCCAACTCAGTACAGACACGACGGACAAACTGGTCGTAGCTCTCGGCCATCTGGAATCCCTGAAGCTCCAGCGCCTCGCGATACGCCTTCGCGCTGCCGTACAGCACCCAGCGCTCGCGCTCTGGTAGATTTCGGAATGCGGCATAGCTTGGCCAAGGGCCGCTGATGATCGCTGCGCCCACGCTTTGTGGGAGCGCCTGGGCGGGGTTCGGGGTCGTGGTCATTGCAGGGTCTCCCCGCTCAGCGTGGCGCGCTTCACAACTGCCGGGGCCGGACGCTTCAGTTGGTCGCCGGTGTTGTCCATCAGGTTTCGCACAGCCGTGTCGAGACGCCGCTTGACGTTGTACCGATGCTGCTTGGCCTGGCTCATACGCTCATAGCTTTGGGCGGTCGCGCGGATGACGCCGTCGTAGGCAGGATCGGAATAGTCGATGCCGTGACGGTTCGGGTACGGCTCGCCATGAACCCGGAAGTAGCGAAACACCTCGCCCTTGTAGTCTTCTCGCAGGCAGGTGACCGCGTAATGGGCGTGGCGGTGCTCAACAGCCAGCTCGGCAATGCGCTCGATTAGTTGCTGCTTAGTTGGTTTCTTCATGGCTGCTGCCTCGGATGAATCTTGAACCGTCCCTGGGGGATTTCGGGGTGGGTAGCGCGCTCCGCGGTCTCGTAGGCGCACTCGGTCACGAACCGGTCGAACCTCTGGGTGACGGCTGGCCTGGGCCAGATAGCGAAGGGCTGCCCGCCTTCATCAGCGTGGCGACTGCGGACAAAGGCGTACGGCAGCGGAGCACAGGAAACCTCCCGCATCACAGCATTCACCACCCAGGCCGGCAGGCCGTGACGGCGATTGATGCGGTCGCGGATCGTGGTGATGGTCTCGAAGCCACTGGGCACCGAATCGAGGTAGCGGATTTGCTCAAGCCTGGCGGTGCGATCCTCGACACGCTCCAGCGCCAGCTGCTGCTCGGCCTGCTGGCGCTCGATTGCCACAAGCTGGTTCGCGCTAGCTGCGATCAACTCGGCCTGGGTCATAGGTCGGCGGGCCTGGCCTTCCAGTTCGTTCAGTCGAGCCAGGACGCGCCGACGCACCCCCTTCGACTCACGCATAGCAACCAACTTGCATTGGTCGGCGGTGAGGCGAAGTTCTTCGGACTGGGTATTGTTCAAATTTTGCACTACAAAAGTTTTGTAGTGCTCGCCTTCAAGCTCATCCTTACAGCGCTCGACAAAAACGTTTCGCCTTACAGTGGGCTCACCGAACTCGGCTCGAGCGTCATTGACCAGCGCCAGCAGTTCGATGGTGTCCATGGCGTCGGAGGCGGTGGTGACCAGGTTCATGCCGCACCTCCCGCGCCACGTTTTGCAGGGGCAGGTTTTTGTGGCGCGGAGCATGCCGAATCGATGCGCTCCTCCAGGGTCTCCCGCTGGCCATCCAAGGCGTTGTGCCAGTCATCGGCGTTGTAAATTGCCAGGTTCGCCATGTTGGCGCCGTGCTTATCACCTGCGGTCTTGAGGCGATCCTCAAGCAAATGTAAAACGCTGCGCAGCCAGTCGATCTGGCACACGGCGCACTGAACCTGGAAGGTAGCGTCCTGGGCGATGGTTTCAAGTTCGTCCATGCTCATGCGGCACCTCTCTGCTCCGGAGCGACACCGGCATGGGCGGCATAACAAAGCGCGAGCGCTGCGTCGGCGGCGAAGTAAATCAAGGTGGCTTGGTTGGAAACGGTCGGTTCAGTCATTAGGTCGCGCAGACCAGCAAGAACCGCTTCCAGGCGATCAGTGGCAGCATCCAAGGACTCGTGAAGTGGAACGCCCGCCACCGCCTCAAAGACCTCGCTGGCGCCACTGGAAGCGAAAGGATGTGCAATCGTTGTGGGCTGATTAGTCATTGCTCACCCCGCCGGCAGCTGCGTGGGCAACGCTCTTCTCTACCGACCAGATCAGCGCGTGGACTGTCTCGCCCAGAAACGCGAGAGTCGCCGCGCCATCGCAATACGCCGACTCGCCCAAGTTCAGGCTGTCGTGCAGGTGGTGGCAAAGCTGGCTCAAACCCGAGGAAAGCGTGCGAGCTGCCCGCAGTGCGTCTTCGGCGTTCGTACCAGGCGCAACGGCGAGCAGTTGAATGCCCCGATTATCAATCGGTGTATCGAGGAAGCCCGTCTCGGCGGTAAGGATGGGTTGCGCCGGTGATGGCGCGGTGGTATTTTTTGGGTGCATGAAGTCGTCCTCCACAGACGAAGATTCAAAAGGTCCCTGCCAGGGGACTGGTTAAGAAGCCCGGCCAACGAAGCCGGGTTTTCTGCTTTTTGGGCTAGGCCAAATGCAGAAATTGGTGGGGCCGCGCGGTTAAGGCGGCTTTGCGGTGTCTGTGCTAATCATTCAAATTCCCCCTGCCTTCAAAGCTCTCACAGAAAAAGTCGGAATCAAGGCCTGGAGGCCGATCTGGCTTGAAAAGAATTTTGCCCTTGCCTTCCAAGCTCATGTATTTCTTGCCCATGACAGCTTTCTCGGGGGTGGTGACCAGGGTCATCAAAGCCGAAGGTCATTTGCAGGAGCTGGCGCCCACGCTCTACCTCGGCCAGCAGCGTTGGCTTTTCGCGGCGCCAACTGTTGAGTTCGCGACCGGCCGCGCTCGCGCTAGACTCGCGCACGTCAAACCGTTTGCAGGCGCGGTTGAAGTTATCGATCGCCAATGGGGCGCCGTGCAGAAGCTCTTCGATACGCGTGTCGCACCAAACCGCAAACTTTGCGCTCAGCCACCGGGCGAATGCGACCGCCAGTTTCGGGTGAATCCACGTTCCGCCACCGTTACCACGGCGAGTTTTCAAATACCCGGAATTCCGGGTATCTGAAATATTCGATTCGGCCCCTGTCAGGAACTCGTCCAGTGCCTGGACGTATTCCAACGTCTCTGCGTTGTCGAGCCAGTGATCGATGCGCTTGCCGAAGCGCTCGGCAATCTTGGTTGCATGAAGCCAGCCATCCGTCGTGAAGCGCACCGGCTGCCCTTGATAGGTGAAGGGAATCACGTTGTTCACTGCGCACCTCCGGTACTGGATGGATTCACAGAGGGTTTGCCCGACTCAACGGCAGCAGCCAGCTGGCGTATCGTTTGATCCAAGGTAGGGGCACAGCCAGCCTCCCGATCATGCCGGGCAGGAAACGACCGCACCTCTACGGCAGCGAAAGAGCCGTCGGTCTGTTGTGAAACGAAGACCATACGCCCAATGCGAATGGCTTTACTCAACGCACCCTGGGTCATGCCCAGCAGTGACGCGGCATGCGGCTGCCCATATCCTTTAGCAAAATCTTTCAAGGGGACCATGATCATGGTCTGCCTCCAGCTAGTACTTTGCAGTGATAGTACCTTTGGCATTTATTGCTTGCAATACCTTTGGCATTTGATGGGCATTACTAACGGGAATATTATGTGACCATGAAAAAGCCATTACCTGCTGATCGCGCTGAAGAATGCCAAAGACTCAAGGCGATCTTCGACGGCAAAAAAAAAGAGCTGAAGCTCACTCAAGAGAAGCTTGCGCACCGCTTGGGTATCAACCAGAGCTCTGTTAGCCATTATTTGAACGGCGTGAACCCACTGAACGCCCCAGTAGCCGCAGCCTTCGCCAAAAGTCTTGGGGTACCTGTTAGGGATTTCAGCCCCCGCCTTGCGGACGTGATTGAGTCCTTTGCGGATGACTTCAAGGAAACCTGGTCTCGCAGCGCCAAGGTATTGGATGCCGTACCTCACGAACAGTACGTGCTCATTCCTCAGCTTTTGGACGATAACTCATTTGTTCCTGGGGTAAACGATGAGCACGTAGGGCTTACTGAGGGAATGTTGTTCCGCCGCGGCTGGCTTAGAGACATGGGCCTTCATTACCCTCACCTCAGAATCTTGTACGTTACAGACGACAGCATGGCTCCACATATCGCTCGCGAGGACGTGGTCATGATCGACACATTCAAGAAGATACTTGAGGATGGAAAGATTTTTTTAATCAGGCGTCCTGATGGGAAGACCAGCATCCGCAGGGTCTTCCAAATGATTGCCGGCGGCTGGGCACTGAGGTGTGACAACCTGGATAAACAGAGGTATCCAGATGAGACGCTTAGCAGTGAGGCTGCCGATAGGCTTCCTGTCGTAGGCCAGATAGCCTGGCGCGGAGGAAGCTCCAGATGACTATGCCAATAGGGCCACACTGAAACCGCTTTCGAGCGGTTTTTTTTCGCGCCACCAAATAAATATTACCAAAAGCATTTACACAATAAATTGCCTTTGGTAATTTTATCTCCATCGACTCGTCGCATGGAGCACCTCGCATGACCACTCAGACCATCACCGTCAGCGGCTGGACCGGTTTTCTCGGCATGGGGCTTGCTCCGCGTGAGCTTGAGGCGACGCTGCATGCAGCCAGCGACCTGACCCAGAAAGAGATTGCACGCCTGATGGGGATCAGCCCCAAGACCGTTGAAAAGCGCATCGAGGACGCCCGATTCAAGCTCGGTGCCAAAACCATGCGTGGTCTGGTCCTTGAGGCGTTCAAGCGCCAAATAATTACCCCATCGGTCATGGCCCTGATAGCGCTGCTGACCACTCATGCAGTGATCGGTGAAGACCACATGCTTCGCGTCCGGCGCAGCGGTAACGGCGGTGAGCGCCGGGTCGAGCTTCGTGTTGCGGCGCGGCGGGTCGAGCAGCAGGTGGCGTAGCAGCGGCGAGGGTTTTCCGATTTCAGATCGGAGAACCCTGTCCGGTGCAAGAGCACTGTATGGCCGGGTTAGGCGTGGCGCGGCCCGGCGAGGCAAGGATAGGCCAGGCGAGGGCTGTAATCAGCGGCGAGTCCGTTCACAGAGCGGGCTTTCCGGTGGCTTCAGTCACCAAGAGGCACGGCATTGCGGGGCAGGCATGGGTGTGGTTTGGCTGGGTATGGCGTGGCAGGGGCTGACAACAGCGTAATGCCGATTGGCAACAGTCGGTATTGCGGTGTGAAAACACCACACGGCCAGGTTTGGCGAGGCACGTCCTGGCAAGGCACGCCGAGGCGAGGCAAGGGCTACAACGTAGCGGCCAGCATCTTCGCAGAGGGTGCTTTCCGGTACCGAGTACCACGAGGCAGTGCGAGGCGAGGCTTGGCGCGGTCGGGCAGAGCGCGGTGCGGCAAGGGCTGATTCAGCGTTCAGCCACTTCTTGGAGGTGGTTGAGCGGTGCGGAAGCGCCACATGGCCAGGCGATGCCAGGTACGGCGTGGTGAGGCGAGGCTGGGTCGGGCAAGGGCTGCTTGTCAGCGTAATGGCCTTTCATTGAGAGGTCATTGCGGTGCGAAAGCGCTATCCGGTAAGGCACTGCTCGGTGCGGCTGGGCACGGCAGGTTAGGGCGGGGTCGGGCAAGGGCGGTAATCCGCACGGGGTCACCAGCGTATCTGGTGACAACTTGAAAGCATCTTCAATAAGGATGTTTTCAAGTTCATCAACGCAAGCAAAGTGCATCGCACAGGGCGAACTCGCACACGCAGCGAAACTAAGAGGAACCACCATGCAAGTTTTGAAAGTTAAAATCATTGGCACCCGTCCGCTTTTGGTCCATAGCGACGTGTTTGCTGACCCGTTGAATAAGTTGACCAAAGCGCACAAGCAATTGACCGCGAAGCGCAAAAAGTCTGACGAAGACCATGAGCTTATTGCTCGAAGCGAATGGCGCGGTGGACTTTATTTTGATGAATCCATCGGCCCCTTCTTGCCCGGTATCAATATTGAGTCCGCACTTGTGGCGGGCGGCAAACTTTCGAAAATGGGAACCCAGCTCAAGCGCTCCGTCGAGATCATGGATACCCGCTGCCCGATCATCTACGAAGGCCCACGCACTGTCGAGGGCCTGTGGGATGAGCAGTTCTACGATGCTCGCTCGGTCAAGGTCGGCACCGCCCGAATCACCCGGTACCGCCCCCTCTTCCGCTCCTGGGCCGTGGTCTGCGAGATCGCCTACGACCAGGAATCCATCGACCGTGACCAGGTGCTGAAATGCCTGGAGGACGCCGGCCAGTACTGTGGTGTCGGTGACTACCGCCCGAAATTCGGCCGCTTCGCCGTGGAGGTGCTGTGATGCCTGTCGTCCCGCTTAAGCCGAACAGCTGGAGCCTGGACAAGGCCGTCGCGCAGTTCCTTGCTGACAAGTTCGAGGATGGCCAGCTCATCAGCCACGCCTGGCTTGAGTGGGCGTTGAACTTGCCGAAGCCCAGTACCGCGAAAGAAATGGTGAACTGCCAATTCGTAATACTGGATCGTGTCGAGCAGTTCAAAGAAGCCCTGCTGACTCAGCATCAAATCTACATCGTTAGCGTGCGCGGCAAAGGCTACCGGATCGTCCCGCCAAGCGATCAAGCATTCATCGCTGTCGACAACGCCATGCAAGGAGTTCGTCGGGAGTTCAGCAAGTGCGAGAAGGTCATGAAGAATACTCGACTTGGCGAACTTGATGCCGACCAGATTAAGCGTCATACCGATGCGCAGCTGAAAGTATCTGCGATCGCCGGAATGGTCGGAAAAGGAAAGCGCGAAGTATTCAGCCTGTTCAAGGTGTAACTTCCGCTCTGTAACATCCGAAACTTTATTCGAACGCCAAGTTACTCGGCGGGTACTCTCTCGCCTGAAATAAGGAGATTCACCAATGCTCATGCTAAGTCGCAACATCGGCAAAGCCGTCATCATCGGCGGCAACATCCGGGTCAGCGTGGCCCAGGTTAACGGTTGCCAGGTCCGCCTGGGGATTGAGGCGCCGCGTGGCGTGATCGTTGACCGCGAGGAGATCCACCAGCGCCGGGTTGCCGAAGGCACCGCCAAGGATGCGCCGGGGTTCAACATCGACGACCACGTCAAGCTGGTGGCCGATGCTCGCCGATACCGCTGGTTGCGTGACCGAGAGCGAATCGAAGATCCCGACGAAGACCTGCTGGTGGTGCGCGGCGATAACTGGTTCTCTGCCGAAGAACTGGATCAGGAGATCGACACCGCCCTGCGCC
The DNA here is from genome assembly GCF_053557975.1 of Pseudomonas sp. XP2. Lineage (NCBI taxonomy): Bacteria > Pseudomonadati > Pseudomonadota > Gammaproteobacteria > Pseudomonadales > Pseudomonadaceae > Pseudomonas > Pseudomonas sp. XP2. Next base: position 521,675 of record NZ_JBNRIK010000001.1, on the reverse strand, counting down.
TGGAGGCCATGCAGCAGCAGGTGGTGCAGGAGGATCAGCCATGACCCACATGATGACCCAGGGCACCCGCCTGCACCTGCAAGACGACCTTGGCCAACTAGGCGAACGCCTGATCCGCTTTGGCGAGGCCCTACAGGACCCGAACACCACTGTTGGCAAGCTGGCCGACCTGGCCAAGTCGTGCGGCATCAAGCTGCACATGCGTGCCGTTGCTGAATCTGGAGAGGCACCCAATGCTCACTAATAACCTGGCGCATCGCGCCCTCTTCACCCTGCCCCCGATCCGGCCAAGCGTAGAGACGACGCCAGCAGTTCAGGTGCTGCCCGAGCAGAAGGTCATCACTGGCGACAAGGAGGTGGATGCAGTTCTGTGGCTGCGCGAGGTGATCAAGACCGGCCAAGCCGGGCCGATCGCAACTGCCCTGGACGCTGCCAAGAAGATCAAGACACCGCTCAAGGAGATCGAGCAGCGGTATGTCGACTATGTGAATCGCAACAGTGGGGGCAATCCATTCGCGGTGATGTTCTCGTTCGGATTTGCCGACCTTGAGGGACTGGCCAAGGGTTCGCTGGAGAAGGCTGCTCTGGTATCTGAGGCCCGGGCCCGCTTCGAAGGTGAGACGATCTTTGAAGATACGCCCGCCGAGCAGTTCTGCGAGAAGGCCTTGAAGCGCTGCAAGGGCTTCAAGAGCTACTTCGACAACGACAAGGCTCAGGTGGCCAAGCGATTCCGCAAACACGCAGAGCTGATGCCCCACACGCTCGACGACTGCCTGCATGAGATTGCGTACTGGGGCCGGCTGTATGTCCTGCGTCACGCTGCCGGCGAATGGGGTGATGGGATGCATGAGGCTATCGCGCGCGAATGGTTTGTCCAGGGGCTGCTGTCGGAGATCAAGCCACGCGACAAGGCCGAGGCTCTGCGCGTCCTGGATTACGCCGCACAGGCCGAGAGCATTGAGCATGACGGCATGGTGGCCATTGCACGAAACCTCATCGCCTCGGGAGGACTGCCGGCATGACCAAGCGCCGCTCAATCAACCCTGCCGCCCTCCCCACCGTGGGCCAGCCCCTGGCAGGCGGCTTCTTCGCAGGCCGGATCTTCTTCGACGGCGCCGAACATGCGGTCATCGATGCGGGCCGGGACTTTGAAATCGCCGCCCACTGGTGGCAGGAAGAGGGGCCGCGCCCGCGCATCCGTGGCGCCACGTCGCGCTTCGACGGCATGGCCAACACCCAAGCCATGGCCGCCGAGGGCAGCGTTATCGCTCGCAAGGTGCTGGGCATGAATATCCGTGGGACCTGGGGCTGGCACATCCCTTCCATCGAGGAGCTGCAGGTACTGCGCTGCAATCTCTTGCAGCTTCCAGAATGGGGTCACGACGGGTCGTACACAGTCAGGGGCGCGCCCCAGGCGTTCAGTCTGAGCGAGTACTGGACCAGCAGTCAGAAATCGAACGCCGCGACCGCCTGGTGCTTGCACATGCTGCCCTGGGGCGTGCCCGACACGAACTGGGTGAGCAAGTGCAAGGGCATCAGGCCGGTGCGAACGCTGCTGATCAGCCAAGAGACGTACGTGCACGCACCATCAGCCGATACGCCGACCACCGAGGCAGGTCTGCGCGGGCTGGCCAGCCAGCATGCCGTGGCCACTGTAATCGAGCGCTTCGTGAACGAGGACACCGGCAAGTTCTACGGGCGCACGGACGCATTGGTAGCTGAGCTGGCGGCGCTGGCAACGGCTGTTGTGACAGGTCAGCGTGACAACCAAAACCTGGCGCGTCAGGTGGAGTAGATCAATGCGCTACATGACCGTCAGAAAGTTCGCCAGCGAGTCTGGCTACACCGAGGACGCGATCCGCTCAAAGATCCGCGACGGGATCTGGCGGCTGGGTGAGATTTGGCTAAAAGCGCCGGATGGCCGGACGCTGATTGACATGGAAGGATATGAATCATGGGTAGAGGCGGGAGCGGTGTCAGGGCAGTCTCAGACTCGAGCATCGAGATCACGTTCATGTACCGGGGTGTTAGGTGCCGCGAGCGCGTCGCGCTCAAGCCCACCGCCACTAATTTGAAGAAGGCCCAGCAGCACAAGGCGGCGATCGAGCACGCCATCGCCCAGGGGACGTTTGACTATTCTGTCACGTTCCCAGGCTCCCCCCGGGCCGCAAAGTTTGCACCAGAGACCAGCCAGGAAACCGTGGGTGGGTTTCTCACCAGGTGGCTGGCCGCCAAGCAGAAGCACATATCGAGCAGCACCTTCGAGGGCTACCGGAAGATTGTCGAGCTTCGACTGGTGCCCGCGCTCGGTCATCACCTGGTGGTGGACTTTAAACGAAAGCTGGTGCGCGACTGGCTGGATGGCCTGCAGGTTGGCAACAAGACACTGAGCAACATCCAGAGCTGCCTCCGGTCTGCACTCAATGATGCCGTCGATGAAGAATTGCTGGACATCAACCCTCTGGCCGGCTGGACCTACGCCAGGAAGGAAGCGCCGCCGAAGGATGACGACGTGGACCCGTTCACGCCCGAAGAGCAGCAGGCGATTCTCGCTGCACTGAATGGCCAGGCAAGAAACATGGTGCAGTTCGCGCTATGGACCGGGCTTCGGACAAGCGAGCTAGTCGCCCTGGATTGGGGTGACGTGGACTGGGTACGGGGGGAAGTGATGATCAGCCGTGCAATGACCCAGGCTGCAGGTGGAGAGGCCGAGGTGACCAAGACGGCTGCCGGCCGGCGGTCAGTGAAGTTGCTGCGCCCTGCTCTCGAAGCGCTGACGGCGCAGAAGGCCCACACGTTCCTGGCTGATGGAGAGGTATTCCAGAACCCACGCACACTTGAGCGCTGGGCAGGGGATCAACCCATCCGTAAGACCATGTGGATGCCTGCGATGAAGAAGGCCGGCGTGCGGTACCGGCGTCCGTACCAGACTAGGCACACCTACGCTTCGATGATGCTTTCGGCAGGAGAACACCCGATGTGGGTGGCGAAGCAAATGGGGCATACTGATTGGACCATGATTGCCCGCGTCTATGGTCGATGGATGCCATCGGCAGATGTGGATGCAGGTTTCAAAGCCGAGAAATTTTGGTCATCAGTTAAAGCGAACGAAGGGATTAAGCATGTTGGAGCAAAGCCTGGAGACTAAGGATATTTTCTATGCCATCTCCAATTTTTATCCGGAACTAAACGTATCCATTAGGTTTATTAGTAAACAATCATTCAGTAAGACACCAGAAGAAAACTTGCTAGAAGCTGGAATCGAATTTGATTCGATACTGCGCTTCAAAGACCAATCTATCCAGTCCCTGGAGGACAACGGATATACAATGGTCAATGCCGGAGGGTTTGCCACCAACTATGCGAGGAACGGCACAGTAGGAACCGCCGTCTTTCTCGGCCAAGAACCAGCTGGTGTTACAGAAGCTGAAGCTCCTAATATTTACTGGGCTTTGCAAACTATTCTGCTTCATCACGAGCTGATGCATGCCAAAGACCTGTATTTACAAAAAAACTTTGACAGCTCAGATATGAGCGTAAACTTAGTTAAAGCTGAAATCTACGCAGATGTGGCGACTTTGCGATTTTTTGAAAAGCATAAGAAATCCGGCGGAGACACCTACAGAAACCTATATGCAGCAGGGATCGTGGGGCGAGAAGGCACTGGAATCTATAAGCAGATTTTCAAAGGAATCACCAAGAGCTTTCCCGAGGCTCAGTTGCGAGCCTGGGCGTCCATGAGCGTGATACCGCCCATCAAATGACAGCTTTATGGCAGCCTTAACGCTGAGGCATGCGTAAATACTAGGATAGACGGGGGTTCAAATCCCCCCGGCTCCACCAAATCCAAAGAAGAAGACGCCCTCGGGCGTCTTTTTTTGTGTCTGAATTTTGGGATTTGCGGGCGAAAAATCGGATTTCCCCCCTTTCTTGTAGGGCGTTTCCCAAAGATACTCCCAGCGCCTGTTTTCCGTTGCGGTCATTTTTTCAGGGTTTTAGTCTCGGTGGGTCGTTGCTCATCAACGACCGGCTTTGACAGGCCGCAACGATACACAGCGCGCATAACCGTTCATGGCGGTTGTGCATGGGGCACGCTCGCGTGCGCCGGTTTCTGTGTTCGCCGGTCTGTCAACCCATGCACAGCTGCCACCATTCCGTTTGACAGCGGGTTGGCGGTGGCCCCTATCGAGAACACAGCACAATGTTAAAGATTGTTCCTGACCCACCTCACCACCTCCACTCCCTGGAAGACACGATCATGATGGCCTCGGACTACGCACTCTGTGCAGAAGCCGTAGCCCAGCAGGCGATGCTGATGCAGCCCAGGTCGCCCGCATCGGTTTTGATCATGGCGGCGATGCACGAGCTCGATACCCTGCGCCGATTACTCGAATCAGCGCTGGTGCAAATACAGCAGCCAGCGAACCCGCAACCCATGCACTGATTCGCAGACCGAGCGAAAAACTTGTGGGAGCCCGGCTTGCCGGCGATAGGGCCAGCCCAGGCAACCACCAGACCAGGGAGATTGATCAATGACCACCGAAGACACGAACTGCACAGTCGGCAAAACCATCTTCTTTCAAGGCGAAAACCAGACCCACCCACTGTTCCGCATCGAACCCGGCATCCCGTGCCAGAACGCCCGCGAACAGGCCTCGGAACTGATGGGCTACGCACGGGACCTGACCATTGATGGCCTGATGGAAGACAAGCCCAAACTGATCTGGGCAGCGCACTACCTCTGTGCGTTGGGCAAAGCGCTGTTGGATGATGCCGAACTCGGCATGATGCGCTAAGGCCTGCGCCTCCATCTACGCGGCCGCCACCACACGACCTAGGTAGCGGCCATATCATCGAAATGCGGGAAGCGCTCCTTCAAACGCTCAATCGTGGATCTCCATTTAGGTGTTTTTGGCCGGCACACCGTATTCTGATTGCCGAACATCCCAATTTCTCGGACTGCCTGACTGATCGGTACGGTTTGCAACCATTGCACCGGAACGAAATACTCGCACTGCTCTGGGTCGTCGATGAATGCTGCGTGGTAGCTAGCACGGGTTGCGACCTCCAGAACTGGCCGCTCCTGGCCGTCTTTCATCACTGTAAATTCATTTGCAGGTGATGCACCACCGAGAACTCGGCCAACCCCCACATACCCCTGCTGCGGAATATTTATCCACACACGGTCCCCAGCAGCCAGCTGCTGGAGAGTCTTGCTATACCAAGAGCCCCCGCCACCGGAGATAAAGCCGAACTCCACAGCGTCCGCCCATGAGCGAGAGATAGAGTCACCGAATGAGCAGTAAAACTCACCATTCCAAGGCTCGCTCTGCCCCTCACTGGTCGAGGCGGCATTAACTTGGGTTTTAACAGGATCGAGCAGCCACGATCGACTCAGCAACTGTTGCCCACCAGACTGAAAAACCTGAAAGCAGAGCACGTTGATCGGAATACCTCGCTTGCTCAGGTATTGCACGATTCGCTCGCTACTCGCATCCAGTTCGGTAGCGACAATGATTAACTGATGGCTAGCATTCAGCTCATCATCATCCAGAACGCGACCAAAGCGCGTTTGGAAGTCCACATAAAGACTGCGCCCTGGACAGAACCGCTGATAAATCCCGGCAATCTCATTTTCCGTGAGGTTGTCCACCCAGGCTGCGTAATCAAGTGTTTGAGCAACCACCTCACGAGGCGTCCGGTCTCGTTTGAGCTCGATCAGCACAAGGCTGCCGTCAGGGGCAATGGCCAATAGGTCGATTCGCCCGCCCATGCCGGTGGCCTCTTGCCGTCCTATCAGCATCCATTCCTCAGAAAGGATGCTTGGGGAATTGACGATCATGTCTTCTAGAAGCTGCTCACTTGGTAACTTGCTTTGATACAGCTTGCTTGGTGTTGAACCAACGGTCCAAACGTCGGTTTTGATGGGCACGGGCTATTCCTTTGGCGTTTCAGATCTGCGGCAGTGAAGCATGAATTGGTTGGGGTGTGATAGCCGTATGCATGTTGCCCGTGCGGGATGGGCCACCTCAGAACTTGTGTGCCTACCGATCACGACAATTCGAACCCGTGGCCCAAACTACCAAGGCCAAAGTTGCGGTGATTTTCGGCCAGGTTTTATTCACAGGCGAAGAACTGCCCGCGCAAGCGCCGTCGCTGACAGCATCCCAGGTGACGGGAACCTTCACTTCTAAGACTGCTGCAGCCCTGATCGCACACGGCTTTGCGGCGTTCCCCCTCGTGACAATCGGCGTGACAAACGCCGATGTCACCAGCAACAGCCATGCAGATGATGGTGCTGCAGACCAAGGAATGGGCTGCACCTGACTGACAGTCAGGCATGCCCCGGTCATCGCATTGCTGCGTGGACCAGGCTCAGGATCTTCAGGTGCTGTTATAGTCAGCCAGCACTGCCTCCACCCGCCCACCAGTAACGGTGCTCAGGAGGCCAGATCATGAGATGCCCTTGCTCCCGGACGTAAGGAGCCGCCAGTCCTGCGTAGTGGACGCTCCCCACAGGTCGCAGGGGCCTTGATCCCTGATAACACTCAACATTCTTAGCGGGATGACGTGGGGCGAGGATCGGAGAACGGCAGATGAAGTGATCGACATGGCACTGGTGGGTAGACGCGATGGCCGCAATTTCGGTTACGGCAGGCAATTGAGCTACGCAGGGGCACAAGCGCTGAAAGATATGTTCGGCGGAGGCCACTACGGCACGGTCAAGGCACACTGTGATCGGTGGCGGGCATTCGTCAGATGGTGCCGCTCCGAACAAGGGCCCGGTATCAATGATGCGCGGCAGATTGATCGGAAGGTATTGGTGGACTATGCGGCGTACCTGCGCGATGCGGTTGAGTGCGGTAGCCTCGCGATCAGCACCGCACAAAACCGCCTATCCAGCGTTAACAGGACAATGGCGGCGCTGCGCGGTGATCAGTGTGTGAAATTGCCCAGCCCTAGCAAGGCGTTGGGTATGCAACGCACTGGGGTTCGACATTCGGTACCGCAGGGCCAAGACCGCGAACAGGTTAACCAGATCGTCACTGCGCTGTGCAGCCAACATCAGCTACGAGCCGCTGCAATCCTTCTGTTGGCGCGAGCCACCGGCATGCGCTTGCGTGAGTCGATCCTAGCCGACTTGCCACGGCTGAGCCGTGAAGCTAACGGCCTAGGCAGGATCAACATCCAGGATGGCACCAAAGGCGGCCGCGCCGGTGCATCTGCCCCCCGTTGGATTACGGTGGATGAGCATATACGTGACGCACTCAGGTTTGCACAGAAGGTGTCATCTCCGGGTAGCCGCAACCTAATTGCGCCACACGAAAGCTATCTGAATGTTCTGCAAGAAGTCATTCGCCCTGCGCGGACCGTCCTGCATGCACACAATCTCAAAGGCTTCCATGAGCTAAGAGCGGGGTACGCATGTGAGCGCTATGAGCAAATCACCCAGCTCTGCGCACCTATCAACGGCGGCCAATGTTTCCAGGTAGATAGGCACCTAGATCGTGAGGCCCGAAGGCAAATCAGCTATGAGCTGGGGCACGGTCGGATCGATGTGGTCGGGGCCTACATTGGAGGGCGCGTATGAGCAAGCCATTCGATATGGAGGTGTTCTTGGTTGCGATGTTGACGGGGTCGCATGCAACGCGCCAACGTCATTTGAAGCAAGCGAATATCATCCAGGCTGACATCGCAAAGCGCTGGCAGCGAGAAACACCTTGGGCTTGGCAAAGAAAACATTTGGCTTGGTTCCTCGAAAATCGCATGTCCCAACGCAGCGATGCTACGCGAAACTACTACTACTTGCTGACCGTCCGGCTACTCGCTCGTCGTCTAGACAAGTCATGGGTTTTCAACCCCTGACTGAAACTGTCTGCTGTCGCCACCTGGGCTGCCGTTCATGGAGGACATCATGCGACCATAGATAGGTGAGGACGCACCTAAGAAACCAGCTGCATCTCACAATTAGTTCTATAGACGGAGCGAATCCTGATTAATTTTTTTAATAATTGAAGGTCAAGCCCGCTGGTAACGTCCTGCTAATGAAACTTTCAGGGCTCTCAAGCTGGGCTAAGAGACAGAATCCAATCATTTGCTGACCTAAAGGGACTGCTATGAAGCTAGAATCATGGGATCCGCTGACCAGCGGTCAAGATGTGGATGCAGAGATCCTATTTGCTGCGAAGAAGCGTGAAATCAAGAATATTTTAAAGTCCTACGTTGGTATGTATGACTCTTTCTCCGAGCTTATTCAAAATGCGATGGATGCCGTGGACCGCCGCGCAACTGAGCTTGAGGAGCCAGGCTACATCCCCAAGCTTTGGCTGACCATAAATCTTGAGGAAAATTCTTTTTCCATAACTGACAACGGCATTGGATTCAACGAAAAAGAATTTAAATCATTCCTTGCTCCAAATATTTCATTTAAAAATGGCGGGCAAACAAGGGGCAATAAAGGAGTTGGAGCTACCTACATAGGCTATGGCTTCGACTACCTACAGTTTGGCACAAAAGTTTCCGGCCATACATTCCATGGAGAGCTTTTGAAGGGTCGGGACTGGGTAGAAGACTTTCACGGCACGGTTACGCGTCCAATGGTTACATCCGCGGAGATTACTGACCCAGCGTTCGCAGAGGTAACAAGGGGATCTACGTTCAAAATAAAATTTGGAGGATCCAGCACTCGGCCGAAAGATCTATCCTGGTACTCAGCCACTACTGCCGAACAATGGTTGTACCTACTGCTTATTAAGACCCCACTCGGCGCAATAACATTTGCATCAGAAAGCTCAAAGATTAAATTCCAGCTCACAGTCAAAAACAAGCAGGGCGAAGTCTCAGCTCTATCCGAGCAAAGCTGCAGTTATATATATCCACATACAAAATTAAGCGCCAGCGTCAACCTAAAAGATGTACTGGAAGTTCAGAAAAAACTTCAAGCCCAGGGAAAAGACTCATCCAACCTTCCTATGAAATATCTGAAGGCGAATGGAATTTATGAATTCTTTAGCCCTGACAATTTGCTTTCCCTGTTATCACCCAGCGATAAGTTTAACTCTCTAATCGATCAATATCAGATTTCAGCATACGGCTACTTTGCTTATTCTACGTCTATATGGGATCAATTCAATGACGAGCTTGCAAAGCTAAGAAAACAGTACAGAGTCTTAAAAGGTGGCCTACAGCTTGCTAACAATCAGATGATACAGGGTGAATTGATCACAATCCCACTGACCTCTAACATTGGCCACCAGAACCAGTGCCATGTCATTGTTCACTTTGTAGATGCAGATCCAGATTTAGGACGGAAAGGTTTTCAACCTGAACTGAAAGAGGCTGCAGAACATATTTCAGTTGAGATAGTGAAACGTTTCCAGAAATGGCGTCGCCTCCTAAGAATAGATACAGGTGCCAAGAACGATATAACCAGGGAAGGGTCACTTCATGACTGGGTACGGGCGCAAGAAGCCCATGAAATAGAACGACCATTGAGCCTCACAAACAAGAATTTCTTTGCACCCACAAATGAAATCGCAATAACATCCGAGCCTGTATCAGAGCAAGACGTGATTGTACTATTCAATCAGCTAGTTGCTGGCGGAGTTATTCGAGGGATAAAATTATTGGCCACCAGCCAGACCCAGCAGTACGATGGAGTTTTTAAGTTTATTATTAGAGACCCTTTATCCAACCATGAGTATGACAAAGAAAACAACCCACTGGGAGTTCAACAGCTTCAGTACAACAAAGAGTACACGAGCCCTCCAAAAATCCTTGAGTACAAATTCAATATTGATGCGCTAATTCGCGAATTTGAGTCCGAATACAAAAGCGAAAAAGAAATCCATCTGGCCATCGCCTGGGAGTTAGGCTCGGAATGTCACCGCAATTATGATGTCGTTTCGTTATTAGACCTGGACAACTTGCACCTGCGAGACTACCATGGAATTACTCACATTTTAAACTCCTCAACAACTAAATTCTATGTCATCGCTCTAAAAGAGCTAATAGACTATCTGAACTCGGTAGACGGAGTTCAGGAATATCACCGTAAGACTTACAGCGGCGAGCTGTTCGACTAATCTGCCACCTTGAATAGCTTGGGATCGCTGCCAGAATACTAGCTCCGCATGGCTGTCAGCATCCCAAGCTGAAACAAGGATTAGGTTCCATTCATTCCCCACCACATGCTTGGTTGCGGCAAGGGTGACAGTTGCCTGCTGCCCTCGCGCCCATCAGGCGGTTAGAAGAACCTCCTGAACTTCCAATACGTCGAGGGACGGCAGGCTGCCGACGTTGATGCTGTACTTAATGCCGGTCACACCGAGTGGCGGCACGTAGTCATCGGGGAGCCTGGGGAAGTTTCCGGCAACTTCAAAGACATGGACATCGCGGAATGTGAACCGGAGAAGAGCACCTGTCTGTCGTAAGCCCTCGTGCCAGCCGAGTTGTGCCAAGCGTGAGTCGAATACATCTAGAGCATGCCCATCGGACACCAGCTTCTTCCGAATTTCATCGACGCGGTCTGCAAGCGTTTCATCGCCACCCAGACTACGCTCCAGCATAACGCTGACAAACAGGAGGCGCTTGCTGGTGGGCGCTTTCAGCTGATCGAGACGGGATATTTCGTGCTTCGGTTCTGATCGCGTGGTGGTTTTTACTTCAACGTGAACTCCCTGGCCGATGAAATCATGGCGTTCGCCTTCAGGCCCGCTCCAAAGGTGACTGACGCGCGGCCCGATGGTCGGGAGCAGCACATTGGACAGCACCCAGAGCTCGCCGAAAAGGCCGATCTGCTCTGCCGCACTCAGGTCAAGTGCAAGCGGGCGCAAAGCCGCACGCATATCGTCGATGATACGTTCAACCGAAATAGCAGGATCGCGGCCTTCAATGCAAATAGCGTGGATGACCTTATTGGCTACCAGCGTAAGTAGCTCTTCGTGGTGGCTGCGTGCGGACACGTCCAACCAAATCTGTCCGCCCTCCAGGATGCGGACCTGAAGGCTCTGCAGATCCGGCGGTAGTTTTTGCGGGGCGATCTCGATGGCCAGCATCAGGTGCAGACGTCCGTCGTCTGACACTCCTATCAGGGCTGCGTCCAGGTCTTTAGCGGCCTGCTCGTAAATATTCTCGTGTGGAAGGCGCTGCTCTCGCAGACTTGCCCAGCGGTCCTGCGTGATCTCAAACATTGCGTACCCCGCGGTTCACAACAAACCGTTGTTCACCGTCCGTAGTGCGTGGCAGCGACAGTGCTAGGCCCAGCACCGTCTGCGTTGGCGCGCGGAGCGGTTCGGGATCGAGGGGGTAGAGCAGGAGCAGGCCCTGCTGTACGGGTCGGTCCTCGCGCATTGCTCGTGCATTGAAGCCTGAACCAACGCGGTAGTTCTCCGGTCCGCCATACAGGTCGGCACCTTCATGGCGTGGATCGATAAGGATGCCGATCGACTCGTTGGCCTGCAACGAACGCCGAACAAGGCCGAAAGGCCTTCCACCCAAGAGCACCTGTCGTTCTCGATCCGGGTTGGCTACGAACACGGTCCAGTTCGTGAGCTCTCCCTTTTCAGCTCGCTCCAGGATCCAGTCGGCAATCTCCGCGCCCTGAAATGCAATGCTGTTCGGGTGCCCTTCATAACGCCTCAGGAACAGTGCGATATGCTCGGCCGGTACATCGTGTGCTATGGCGCCGCCGTGTGCATCCTGTGTCGGGGGATGCTGTCGCAGCAGGGCGGACGCTAGGTCCACGTTCCGCTCCAGCAGTTCCCGATCCTGCATGGGAAACAGGATCGTCTGCGGGTTCTCGCCAGACCATGATCGCGCATCGTCCATCTGCATCCTGCTCTTGTTCTTACTCGTGAGCAGGAGCTTTGAATGGGCGCGCATCCGGATTGCCATTTGGTCCGGTCTGCGGCCAGCCTTGTTGAGTGCTGTAATGGAGTCCCGCAGGGACTCCTCGACCAGCGCCAGCTCCACGAACCACTGAGCGATGCCTTCGGTGGTCCAGATACGGATCAGATCTTCATAGCCGGCTCTGAAACCATACCAGCGGGCCATCTGCAGCAAAGCATCTGCCAGCGTTGTAGTACGCAGGAAGTATGCAATTGTCAGTCCCTCAAGCGTCAATCCGCGCGACAGCCTATTGCCACCTACCGCAACGAGCTGCCGTCCAGGCTTGGCTTCGTAATCAAGTTCGTCGCCCGTCGTGCTATTGAGCACAACGACCACTAACCGGGCCAAGTTCGTCACTGCCTCTTCCAGTAGAACTTCTACGCTGCAAGGCAGATCTACCTGCCCCAGCCCTGCGAGCGTTGATCGAAACATCTGTTTGAGCACACCGGGCTCGGCGTTCTCATGCCGGAACCAGTTACGAATCTGTTCCTCGATCGCCTCCCCAACGCTCAACTGGTCCTGCTGGAGCCGTGATACGTGCACCAGCATAGTATTCGGCTTACCCATCTGGCCGCGCTGCAGTCTGATGGCGCCAGCAAGCGCGAAGGTCAGGAGGGCATCGGCAAGCGACTGTGGAAGATCGAGCGGTCCGCGAGCAACAATTGCTTCGCTCCTTTTGCGTTGCTTGGGCTTCAAAGCTTTCACATCCGCAGCGTCTACAGGGCGCATTACATCGCGCCCCTGCGAGCTGACGCCGAAGAGCTCTTCCGTTCCCGTGTAGCCGTCCGGCCTCGGAAGCTGCACGACGAAGTCCTTGGGGAACAGGTCTTCGCCGACTTGGCTATCACTAGCGTCTGGGTCCATGAGGATGTTGGCGAACGGTGTAGCCGTGTAGGCGATATATGTGGCCCGCGGAATCTTTCTGAGAATATCGCGAATCAGGGCGTTGGTCAGTGACGGGGCCGTGTTGTCATCAGGTTCGGTGTCGGTGTCGGTGTCGATACTGGGGTCGCGCCGATTTCCGCGTGTATTGATGGAGGCCTGATCGGCTTCGTCATCGATAAGAAGAACCGGTACATCAGCGAGCCGGCCTTCGAGTTTCCCGAACCATTGGTTGAGCCGTTTAAGGATGGGCGTGATCTTCTTCGCAACGATCAGAACGGTACCGGTCGATGCGAATCCGTCGGCCACCTCCGGCTCACGAAAGTCTGATGCCTCATCGGTCAGCGAGATCCAATCTACACCGGTTCCGGTCAGCTCCAGATCCAGGCGTTTCTGCGTCTGGTTTCGCAGTGAATCGTGAATGCCTGAAAGAACGATGATCAGGCGGTAGCCGACATCGGCTGCGCGCGCTGCGACGGCCGTGAAGTTGGCGGTCTTGCCGGACTGAACGTAGCCGACGACCAGACCGCGGCACTGAAACTCTGGACGATCTACCGGTGTGGTCTTCGAGATGATCCGCAGTGACTCTTCTGCGACCGACGCAATCTGGTGCGGCTTCCATTTGGGCTGGGCGCGCAGATAGGCTTCATGCCGAGACCAATTGGTCCAGGTGATTGCATCGGTCCACAAGGCCAGCCTGGGCTTCAGTGTAAGGGGAAGCGGAAGCCGGACTTTCATCAGACCTTGTCCGTCAACTGGTCCGGAACCCCGGCCGATTCTAATGCGCGAAGGAATTCAGACAGAGCCGTCTTGACCTCGGCATCCTTGTCGATGAGCTGCACGAGCGCCACCAGCGTCGGCATCAGCGGGGTGACCTCAACTTCCTCCCCCTTGAACCCGGTCTTGCGTTGCCATGGCTTGTCGCCGCTGCTGACAAGGCGGATTGAAGCTCTGTCCTTCTTTGTAGTCGGGGCCGGAGCAGGTGCGGCCACGGGAGTGCCTCCCGCTGTTGTCGTTGGAGGCAAGAAGCCGCCTGGCGCTGGTGTGCCGGCCGGCAACACAGTCTTGCCGCCACCTTTCGGAGTCGGCGCAGTTTTTTCCTTCTTGTTGTAACGGGAGCGGGCTGCTGAACGAGGGGCCTTCAGCAGGTCTCCAAGGGGCTTGGTGATCGCAAAAGGCAGGCGAATAAGCTGCTTGCTGATATCTACCTGCAGCTGCTCATCTGCCAGCCTGTCGAAGTCGACTGCGACACGAATCAGTTTGGTGTGCTCATCCTTGGCGAATAGATCTTCCCAGCCGCCCCATTTGATGAGGCGGTCAAGTCGATAGAAGTAAAGGCCCTGAGCATCGTTTGCGCGGCCATTCAGAGAGTGGCGCTCTCGTTCGACGCGCTGTTCCAGCGGAGACAGATCCTTGATGTATTCCTCAAACTCTGCCTCATTTGGAGCGACGTACGCACGAACATAGAGGACAGGCGTCTTGTTCGGAGAAGCGCTGGGAAGCTCGATGCGATGCTGGTCGTACTCTCTCGTCAGCGGGTGCCCCATAGGGTTGTTGCCAAGCAGAACGTCATCGTTCAGACGAATGACTACCTTCTCGCGCCCGCGCGCTTTGCCTTCAAGATACCGGTGGAAGACCAACTCGAGGTGCGACTTGATGGCAGCGAGCTCTTGCGCGTAGGGAGAGTCGACTCTACCTCTCGCAGGCTCCATCGAGGGGCGCATCTGCGTAAGCAGCACGGCCGTGCCCGAGTCGCCGATGTCCACTGCCGGAGCGTGCTCGGGAGCTACCGGGTCGCTCAGAAGCTCCCAGCGGCGTGTCTTGGCAAGATGGTCCTTGTCCCAGGTGAGTGTCGTGCTGTCGCTTCCGATAGCTTTCGATACGACCGTCAGTCGATCGGCTTGGGACCAGGCCGCCCCCTTCAGCCCATAGCCGAACTTGCCCAGATCGCCGTCGTCATACTCACGCTGGTGCCCGATCTTCATGGCGTCGCGCAGACCCGATGGAGTCATGCCCGTGCCGTCGTCGCGAATGCACATCCACCGGCCGCCCGTATTGGGATTCGGGAAGGTGATGTCGATTTCCCGAGCGCCATGCGACAGGCTATTGTCCACCAGATCGGCCACGGCGCTGGGCAGGCTGTGACCGGCACGTGCCAGGATTTTGAAGAGACCGAGCGGGTCAGGTGCGGCGTCATCATCGTTGCGGATGTTGTCGTTTTCATTTTGTGACGTCTCGGACACTGTTTCTGCCTCCTTGAATAGCTCCGGGAAGTGATCCGAGAGCACTGCCTGGCAGTGCTGGCCTTCCTCGCCGTACAACGCAATCATTGCGGATTTGCCAAGCTGGGCGCTCTCTCCATGGCTCAGGATAGAAGAGCAGGCTGGGTGGTCTGCCGGGATGACAACCCAGGATGCATTGGCTGGGGTGCTCGAGGCATCAACTACCATCGCGAACAGGACGCCTGGGTCAACGAAACTGTAGAAGGCGCTTTTCGGGCAATCGCCTTCGAATCTCCAATTTTTGTGCTGCCTCTTGAGCCATGAATCGATCTCAACCACGGTGCCTTCGTCATCAAGACGTCGGCAGGTGATTGGAATGATGTCCGGGCTCTCTGCTGAAGGAAAAACCTTGCCTACGACGTCCCAGTCGAAATTTATGGAACGCTGTTTGGCGCGTTCCTTCCCCTGGCGGCGGTACTCATGAAACATGCCGAGTTCAGAATGAGTAAGCAGTCGGAGAATGGTGAACTTCACTTCCTACCCTCTGTCGTCTTGATCTGTGATTGCTCCAAATCGAACAATGCCACGCGCATATCCTGTGTCTCCGGTGCCCCCAGGCACTCCCTCATTCCACGAGCGATTGCATAGGCAAACAGTGGTGGTACGGCGTTGCCAATCTGCTTGAATGCCGGGTTCATCGAACCTTTGAAAACAAAGCCGTCCGGGAATGACTGGAGCCGCGCAGCCTCACGGACGGTGATGGTGCGTGCCTGTTCCGAGTCGAAGTGGATGTGGGAATAAGAGTCCTTGCCGAGGTGCGCCATCAGCGTACGTACCGGGGCATCGGCGCGTAGCTTCCACCACTTGTTCGGAAACTTTCCCGGGTCATACGGGATGCGCCAGGACATGATGTATGCGCTGACGTCTGCGTTTCTAGGATCGGTGGGCAGACCGAGTCTCCTGCGGTCAGCAAGCCAGTCTGCAATTTTCTGCTCTACATAGGCATGCACCTGCGGGTACTCCCAGCCAGGCTGAATCTCGGCGAAGATCTTGTAGTCGCGCGGCAGATACCGGAAAACATGGCCAGTCGTAGACTTGGTCGTAAATCCGTGCCACTCCCGCATCAGGCGCGAATAGGCAGTCGACGGATTTTTCGCTGTGTACTCGACAGGTTCTGATGGGTCTTTCGCCCCGCGACGAATGGCACCCGAGCGAAGCATTTCTTCGGCGTACAGGTGCGGCAGATCTGCCAGCGCATCAGAAGCCGATGTGGCCGCGGGAGAGTCGGGAGCTGGATCGGGAATCCAGCGATGGTGCGCCGAGCCTTCGGCTTTGATAACCCGCCTCGCAGCATTCTTGGAGCTGGTGTAGCCGGATGGAAGAACCACATGGTGCGTTGGCACCGGGAATCTTGGCTTGATGCCGGTCGAACGATGGAAGCCGACCAGAATCATGCGTTCCCGCATCTGCGGAACGCCGTACCAGACGGAATTCAGCAGTGTGTAGGCTACGTCGTAGCCTTCTTCGGCAAGGCTTTTGGAAACGAGCTCGGCAACATTGGTGCCGCCATGATTGAGAATGTCTGGCACGTTCTCCATCAGAAGCGCAACAGGCTTTGTCGCCCGGATGAATGCGACGTAGCGCTCCCACAGGCTGACCCGTCCATCGACCAGGAAGGCTTGGTCTGCGGTCACCTCTTCGCGCAAGCGGGCCTGCTCGCGGAGCTTAGCCCGGCCTACACGGGCGAACGCCTGACAGGGTGGCCCGCCGACGAGGACATCGATCTGACGGTCCGTGGCGCCCTGCAGCCCGAGCTCGCCGAAGACGGTGTCTGCGGTTTCGGTTACCGCGTCGCGCGGGACGTGGTGCGCTTCCTTGTCACCCCCGACCGAGCGCGAGCCGAAGTTGGCTCCGTGCGACTTCGCAGCCCACGGGTCCATTTCGATCGATGCGACCGGTGTAAATCCGGCGGTCAGGAAGCCAAGGGATATGCCGCCACAGCCTGCGAACATGTCCATGTAGCGGATTTCGCCGCCTTCCTGAATACGCTGCAGCTTGCTGCGGATCAACTCGTCGTCCGGGGTCGAGGCGCGGGAATTCTCGCCAGTCGAGGGGGACAGGTCTGCAGCCGGGGTAATGGGCTTTTCGTAGGTATTGCTGGGCTGCGATCTGAGCAGCTCGGTTTGGATGGACATCCGGTATCTCTCATAGGGAACATGCGCCAAGACCAGCTGCACGTAGCGCAGAAGGGCGGCGGCTAAGGCCTGCTCATACCACGCGGCGCAGCCCGGCTTTACGAATCGTCAACCGGGCGCCAAATGTTACATTGTGTCAGAGTGTAATGAAAATACCGCGAGGTGTCGCCTGCGCAGACTGCGTGAACCTTCATATTTAGCCAGCCTCAGCCAGCGAAAGAATGCCCATAACCTCAAGATTTCACGGGCAACGGGGTCTATCTCGACCTAAACGATGATATCCAGTCGCTTGCCATTGCCTGATGGGGCAAAGCCTTCGCCGAGCCCTTCGGACTTGCGAAGAATCCACGATTCGAATTGGCTCACGAAGCAGAAATGTTTTTCCAAGGAGATATCCTGTGACAGGGGCAAGCTCATCTGGGGGTGGTTCATGGACATAGTCAGCAGAGAAGTCAGGTCTCGAATGATGGCGGGCATTCGCGGTAGCGATACATTGCCAGAGATGAAGGTCAGAAAGCTGCTTCATCATCAAGGCTTCAGGTATCGCTTACATCAGCGAAATCTTCCAGGTAAACCCGATATCGTGCTCCCTCGTCATCGTGTCTGCATCTTCGTTCATGGTTGCTTCTGGCACAGACATCCGGGCTGCAGATACGCCACCATCCCAAAGACCCGCGAGGACTTTTGGCAGACGAAATTCGATCAGAACGTGAAACGTGATATCAGGAACCGAGATGAACTGCTCAGGTCAGGCTGGCGAGTGATCGAGCTCTGGGAGTGCGGAATACGCGGACCGGAAGCGGGGATGAACTGGCTTCTGGAAACGATCCCGGACTGTACCCAAAAATACGTCTCTTGGCCCAATTACTCCGACCTGCTCGTCCCCAGTTATCCGCCTACAGTAAACTGAGCTTATCGGCTTCCGGCACTCAATTCCAAGAATTCAAAAAGATTTTTCGATCCAGTCTGGCTCGGGTGGCGCGCAACGATCAAGAGCAACTCTTCACCAGCCATGTCTAGCTTTCTCACAACCATTTGCTTGATAGGTTCAATGCCGACGGTGTAAGGGGCAGAGCTCGAATTACACCGTCCATCGGAATCCAAATCGCGCAGCGTTCCAACTGGTATTCCAAACCAGGGTGCTCATTAATTATTAACCAACAAAAACAGTTAGATACCCCTTTGTTTCAAATTACCCCGGCCCACAAACTGCAACTCACCTACTGCCCAAGCCCCCAGATCCGCTAGGTCAAAGACTTCCCCAAAGTGACCGCTGCTCTTGAGCGCTCTCTACCGCAGCCGGCAGTGGCGAAGGGTGTGACTTACCCCCCCTAAACGCATCGTACACCGCTAACGGCAAGCTGATCCCCTCACGAACCGCACGAGCATAAGCTTGCTCTTTACCCTTCCCCGGCAAGTAAACGCCCAAGGCTTCAAGCCGAGCCATCTGCTCGCCCAACCTTAAAGCAAAGCCCTCGTCCAGCAACCTTGGAGCAATCCCAATCACCAGCATCCCAGCCCCCGGCGATTCGCCACCAGCCCGAAAATCGCCTGCATCCAACGACCAATTAGCCCCCGTCACCCCCGCCGCAAGCACCTCAACCATCAACGCAATGTTAGCCCCCCGCCCCCCCCCAAACGCCAGCAACGTCCCACGCAATGCCTCCCGCGCACTACACGTTTCATTGCCTTGCGCATCAACCGCCCAGCCTGCCGGTATCGCCTCCCCCGCTTCAGCAGCCCGCAACAGGTTCACGTAGGCCGTGGCGCTGCTAGCTTGGTCAATCGCCAATAACCGCCCCGCTGCACTGGCGGCGGCAAATGCGACGGGGTTGGTGGAATACAGCGGCCGACTCTGGCCCGCCACGGTGAGCAGCGGTGAGCCATTGGTAAACGCCAACGCGACCAGCCCCTCGCGCGCCACGCGGCGGGTGTAATAACCCAACTCGCCACAGGTAAAAGCGTTGAACTGCGCAAACAGGGCGATACCCAGTTGGTGCGCATTGCTGCACAGCTGTGGGAAAGCGCGATCGAACCCCAGTTGCGCGATCCCTCGGGCCGCGTCGCAGCGGATCATGGCCGGCGCGACCTGGGTCACGATGGGCTCGGCCGCCGGGGCGATTCGGCCGGTGGCAAAGCCGCTGAGGTAGTCCGGCAAATGGCCGAAACCGAGTTCGTGTTGGCCGTGGGCCTGGGCTGACACCGTGGCATCGGCAAGCGCCGAGGCTACCGCGTGGCTGGCGCCGTGGGCCAGGCAGAGCTGGTGGGCAAAGGCGGTGGCATCGGCCAGAGACAGGCGCTTTTCGGGTTTGTGGTTGTCCATGATGGCTTCGGTGTTCTCGGATTGAAGGTGTGCCGCAGCCTGAGAACCTGCAGGGGGCGGCGTTAGCCGCTCCTGCAGGATTTGATTGCCTTTACTGAATCATCCTTGGCTCACCCACTTTTGCAGCCTCGCGGTCCAGGCCAAACGTGGCGAGGATTTCTGCGATTTCGCCCGAGGCGTGCAAGGCCTGGATGTTCTTGCCCAGCGCCTCGCCCAAGGCTGCGTTGGCCTTGGTGTACGGGAAGGCGCTCTGCCCGGGCTCAAGCGTGGCCTTGACCCGTTGATCGGGCTCGGACACCTTGATGCTCTTGCCGGGGTAGCCGCCCTTCTGCTGCGAAGAAACGGCCACCGCGAAGCTGTCCGCGCCCACCTGGATGCGCCTGGACGCCAAGTCCTGGGCCATGGCCACCGGGTTTGGGTAAAGCACCAGGTTATCGCCAAAGGCCTTCTTCAAATCGTCCACCCACAGGTAGCCCTGCACGGTGCCGATACGCTTGCCATCCAGTTCGGAGATCTTGGTGTAACCCTCATCCGAAATAATGCCCATCACGTCCAGGTACAACGGTGCCGACAAGCCCAATGCCTTGCTGCGCTCTGCCGTGCGATACCAGTCGCCGATACCGACGTCGGCTCGCTTTGCCACCACCGCCTGCACGACGGCGGCAGTGTCCACCACCATTGTTTTGACTTTAAGGCACTCGCGCTCAGCGATGCGCTTGATGATCTCGCCATCCACGCCGCTCAACTGGTTGTTGGGCCCCGGTATCGAGTAGGGCGGGAACACATACGCCGCCACGGTGAGTACACCTGGGGTGATGGTTTCAAACTGGTTCGCGGGGGTGCATTCGGCCAGGGCGTACGGGGCGCCGGCCAAGGTGGAGCACAAGAACATCCAACGGGTAAAACGTTTGAATGAGCGAGTCATGACGTCACCTTTGCATTAAGAGAGCAGCAGCCGAAATCGGCGCGAGTGGCATTTGTTGTTATGGCTGGCTGGGGGCCAGTCTTTTTTCCAGCGCTGCCACGCCCAGGGTCGCCGGGGCACAGACAGCGGCATACATCAAACCGGCCAGTATCAGCACTGGCATGTACTCGAACGTGGAGGAACCAATGGACGATGCCCGGCTGACAATTTCTGGCAGGGCGATGGTGAAACACAGCGACGAGGCCTGGAACATCATGATGGAGAACCCCAGCAGTGATGGCAGCGCCACCCGCAAGGCCTGAGGCAGGACCACAAAGCGCAGTGCGTCGAAGCGGTTGAGGCCGATCACTTCGGCGGCCTCGGTTTGCCCTGCGGCCACCGACTCGATGCCACCGCGGATGATTTCACTGGTGTAGGCCGCCGTGCAGTACGCCATGGCCAGCGCAGCGGCCCAGAACGAGGTAAGGGTCAGGTTGACGCTGGGCAGGCCGAAGTAGAAATACTGCAGCAGGATCAATGCCGGTGCACCACGCCCCAGCTCTACCACTACCAGGGAGGGGTAACGCAACCAGCGGTTCGGCGCCGAAACGCCCAGGGCCAGCAGCAGGCCCAGCACAACGCCCAGGCCCAGGCTCACCGCTGTCACCTGCATCGACAGCACAAAGCCCTTCCACAATTCTGGCAACCATTGCGCCCACATCGTCAGCAGTTCGCTCATCGGGCAATCCTCTGTTTCAACGTGGCCGACAGCCAACGTGAGCACAGGGCCACTGGCACGCTGAGCACCAGGTACACCACCGCCGCCGCGCTGTAGACGCTCAGGCCCTGAAAGGTTTGCTGTGAAACCTGATAAGCCTGAAAGCTGATATCACCCACGCCAATGGTCGAGGCCACGGCCGAATCCTTCAGCAGGCCAATGGCGTAGGTGGCTGAGGTGGGAATGGCGATGCGCACCAACTGCGGCAACACCACATCGAAAAACCGTTGTGGCGCCGACAGGTTAAGCGCGTAGGCGGCTTCGAACTGGCCGGCAGGAATCGCCGCGAACGCACCGCGGTATACCTCGGACATGTGCGCCGCCGTAATCAGCCCCAGGCCAACCACCGCTGCGGTAAACGGCGACAGGCTGACATAGCCGCCACCGATGCCGAAGAAGATGAAAAACAGCCAGACAATCGGGGGGATCGATCGCAGGGTCAGTACCAGCATGGCAGCCAGCACACTCAGTACCTTGACCCTGGACATGCGCAGGGCACAGATCGGAAACCCCAGCACTACGCCCACACAGAATGCCAGCACGGTAACGGCAATGGTCCAGGGTACGCCGTTCAACAGCATCATCAGGATGTCTTGCATCAGCGATTCCTCACGGCCTGGAGAAACTGCACCACCCGTTCATGCTGGGGCTCGCGCATCACCTGCTGGCTTGGCCCGTGCTCGATGATGCGCCCGTCAGCCATCACCACCACCCGGTCAGACACGGTTTCGGCGAAGTGCATCTCGTGGGTTACCACAATCATCGACATGCCTTCGCCGGCCAGCTCTTTCATCACCGCCAGCACCTCCAGGCCCAGCTCGGGGTCCAGCGCCGAGGTCGGCTCATCGAACAGCATCAGCTCAGGGTCCAATGCCAGGGCGCGGGCGATGGCGATGCGTTGCTGCTGGCCACCGGAACAGCGCGCCGGATAATGCTGGGCTTTGTCGGCCAGCCCGACGCGTTCGAGCAGTTGCAAGGAGCGGACGTCGGCGTCTTTGGGGGTGCGGCCCAGGGTGCGGATTTGCGCCAGGCTGACGTTGCGCAGCACTGTCAGGTGCGGGAACAGATTGAACGACTGGAACACCATGCCAATGCGCCGGCGCAACTTGAGCAGCTCGGTACGGGGCAACGCCTTGCCCGCTTCGATGTGCACGCCATCCATGCTGACCCGCCCCTTGGTCGGCGGCTCCAGTTGGTTGATGCAGCGCAGCAAGGTACTTTTGCCCGACCCGCTGGGGCCGATAATGGCCACCACCTCGCCCTTGTTCATTTCAAAACACACGTCGTGCAACACGGGGTAAGGGCCAAACTGTTTATGAATGCCCTCCAGGCGCAAGAACGGTTCGGCGCTGGCCACCGGCCGCGGCGCCAAGGTGGGTGCGGTTTCAATCACGGTCATGCTGCTCATGGTTTTGCTCCAGCTATCGATCGCCGTCGACTAAGGGCGTGCGCGAGAGTTTGATCGGCCCGTTGGCGCTGATCAGCACCTGTTCTTCGAGCTTCACCCCTTCCCCACCGCCTTGCTCACCAATGTAACTTTCCACCGACACCACCATATTTTCCTGGAACAGGCCGTCGTAGCCCCACTCGGCGAAATCCACGGCGTAGGCGACGCTGGGGTACTCGTCCACCAGGCCGACGCCGTGCAGCATCATCATGTAGCGGTTGTGCTCAAAGCGCTTGGGCACCGGCCAGCAGTGTTCGGCAAACTCGCGAAAGGACAGGCCCGGGCGCAGCAGTTCGACGTTGTGGTTGATCTGCTGCGAGGCGATGTCGAGCAAGTCGCGTTGGGCCATGGTTGGCGCCTTGCCGGGGCAGATGAAGCTGCGCGAGATGTCTGAAAGGTAACCGCCGGGTCCGACCATGTCGGTGTCGAAGCAGACCATTTCACCTGCCTTGATGACCTTGTCGGTGGCGTCCTGAAACCACGGATTGGTGCGCGGCCCGGAACTGAGCAAGCGGCTTTCGGCCCACTCGCCGCCGTGCGCGACGTTGGTGCCGTGCATGATGCTCCACAGCTGGTTTTCGGTAACCCCTGGCACCAGGCTTGTGCGCATGCGGGCAATGGCCAGGTCGCACACGCCCATGGACACCCGGTGGCTGGCCACTTCTTCCGCCGACTTGATCAAGCGTGCCTGCTCCATCAAGGGCTGCGCGTCGAACAGCTCAATACCCTGTTGCGTCAGGCGCTGCGCGCCCCAAGGGTCGCAGCGGTCCACCGCCAAGCGGCGGTTGCCGCCACCGTGGCGGGCCATCAGGTCTGCCACCTCCTGTGCCCAGCGCTCGGCTTTTTCCTGCACGCGGGGGCCGGCAAGAAAATACAGCCAGGGAATCGCCGGGCGAATTTCATCGATGGTTTCAACGTGCTCGCTGTTGTGCCGGCTGCTGGTGAACTCGAACAGCACCACCGGGCCGTCGGTGGCCACGAACACATAGCGGCTGGGCGAGTGCATCACCCACAAACCAAGGTTATTGGTGTCGGTGGCATAGCGAATATTGATCGGGTCGGCCAGCAGAATGCCGGCGTAATCCTGGGCGCGCAGTTGCTCGCGAATGCGCTCCAGGCGGTAATGGCGCAAGGCTTTGCGGTCGATGGCGGCATACGCATCGAGTAACGCCGTGTCGACCGGCGCGATGGCATGTTCAGTGACTTTGGCATCGCTGCGAAAGCGCAGGTCGCGTTCGGTTAACGCCGTGAGCAGCTCAATGGAATCAGAACCCGTTTGCATGCAACAACCTCCGCTGAGTCAGACCAACTTTCGGGGCAGTAACTTAAGGTTTCTAAATCGGGTGACGGCTGTCTTTATTGTTGTGGGCAACACACAGTAGCTACAGGTCCTTGACCAGCCGCAGGGCATCGTAGATGGCCGCATGGGTATTGCGCGACGCCACTGCATCACCAATGCGGAACAATTGGAAGCGCCCTTCGGGGTTGCTGACAACGGTTTGCGGCTTGCCGACAATCAGGTCCATGTACTCCACGGCGCCTTCGTTGCTGGCCAGGGGTTTGAGTTCGAAATACAGCTCGTCCAGCGGCCGGGTGCCGTGGTTGACCACCACCTGGTCCACCAGGCGCGTTTTAGTCAGGTCGCTGTAATCGGTGCCGATCGTGGCCAGCAATTGGTCGCCTTGTTTCTCCACCGCCTTGAGCCGGTAGGTGACGGTAAAGGTGGTGTCCAGGTGCTGTAACGCGCGCATGTAGGGCACCAGGTTCATGCCCATGACTTCTGGCGCGAACGAACGGTCGGGGGTCATGATTTCAGTCTTGGCGCCACTGCGGGCTATGAACTCGGCGGCTTGCAGGCCGGCATGGTCGCCCGCATCGTCGTACACCAGCACATTGCGCCCAGGCTTCACATCGCCAGAAATGATGTCCCAGCTTGAAACCAGGTACTGATTGCCGTGTGCCAGCACTTCGGTGTGCGGCATGCCCCCGGTCGCCACGATCACCACGTCGGCATTTTCATCGAGCACAACCGCGGTGTCTGCCCAGGTGTTGAAGTGGAACGTCACGCCAAGGCGCTCGCATTGCGCCATACGCCAATCGATGATGCTGATCATTTCTTTGCGCCGCTCGGACTGCGCGGTCAGGCGAATCTGCCCGCCGGGTTTGTCCGCCAGCTCGTACACCACCACCTCGTGGCCGCGCTCTGCTGCCACACGTGCCGCCTCCAGGCCACCAGGGCCGGCGCCCACAATCACCACTTTGCGCTTGTGCACCGCCTTGGGTATTTCATGGGGCATGGTGGTTTCACGCCCGGTCGCGGCGTTGTGGATGCAGTACGCAGCACCAGCGTTGTAGATGCGGTCCAGGCAATAGTTGGCGCCCACGCATGGGCGGATATCGTCTTCACGGCCTTCGATGATCTTGCGCACGATGTGCGGGTCGGTCATGTGCGCGCGGGTCATGCCGACCATGTCCACCAACCCCGAGGCAATGGCATGACGCGCTGTGGCCACGTCGGGGATCTTCGCTGCATGGAAGGTCGGGAAGCCGGTCAGCGCCCTGATTTCACCGGCAAAGTCCAGGTGCGGCGCATTGCGCATGCCCTGGATCGGGATGATGTCGGTCAGCCCGGCGTCGGTGGCGATATTGCCGCGGATCACATTGAGGAAGTCGATCATGCCACTGTCTTTCAACAGTTGAGAGATCTGCAAGCCCTCCTCTTTTTGCAGCCCACCGGCAAGCACTTCGTCCCCGGTGTAGCGGATGCCGACAATAAAGTCCGGGCCCACGCGTTTGCGAATGGCCGTGAGCACATCGAAGGTGAAGCGCAGGCGGTTTTGCAGCGAGCCGCCGTAAGGCCCTTCCAGTTCATTGGTCAGGGGCGACCAGAACTGGTCCATCAAGTGGCCGTAGGCTTGCAACTCGATGCCGTCCAGGCCGGCGGCCTTCATGCGTTCGGCGGCATCGGCATAGTCGCCAATGATGCGGTCGATGTCCCAATGTTCCAGCTGCTTGGGGAAGGCGCGGTGTGCGGGTTCCTGATTGTGGGAGGGCGACACCACCGGTAGCCAGTCGCCTTTGTCCCAGCGGGTACGCCGGCCCAGGTGAGTAAGCTGGATCATCACCGCCGCGCCATGTTCGTGGCACTCGTCAGTCAGGTCTTTCATCCAGCCGACCACTTCATCCTTGTAGGCCAGAATGTTGTTGAACACGGGCGGGCTGTCACGGGAGATCGCGGCGGAGCCTGCGGTCATGGTCATGGCTACACCGGCTTTGGCACGCTCGACGTGGTAGGCCCGATAGAGCTTTTTCGGCATCCCGTCTTCCGGGTAAGCCGGTTCGTGGGACGTGGTGATGATGCGGTTGCGCAGGGTCAGATGCTTGAGGCGATAAGGCTGAAGTAGCGGATCGTTTTTCATATCGGTCTCGCAAACAGGTCATCAGGCAAGCCGACAATATGCCCCTCTGTACACAGGTGTCAATACTCTTGACGATGGTGTACAGTTGCCACAAACAGCAGATTGAAAAGGGAGAAATGCCCATGAAAGGCGCCACCTCAAAGGCGGAACCCGCAGGCCGAGGCTCACTGGAAAGCTGGCTTAATGCGGCCTATGAAAGCCTGACTGAGTCAGGTGTCGATGCCGTGCGCGTGATGCCGCTGGCAAAAAAACTGAATTTGTCGCGCACCAGCTTCTACTGGTTTTTCGAAGACCGCGATGCCCTGCTCGTAGCCTTGATCGAGCAGTGGAAAAACAAGAACACCTTCAACCTGGTGACCCAGTCCCAGGCCTATGCCGAGTCCATCACCGAGGCGATTCTCAACGTCTTCGACTGCTGGCTGAACAGCGAACTGTTCGACTCGCAATTCGAGTTCGCCATGCGCAGCTGGGCGCTGCAGTCACCAGAAGTGGCGCAGGAAATCGGCCAGGCAGATGCGCAGCGCGTCGAGGCGTTACGGCAGATGTTCGACCGTTTCGGCTTTGAAAACGATGCTGCGATTACCCGCGCCCGGTCGATCTACCTTACGCAAATCGGCTACATCAGCATGAAAACCCGGGAGCCGTTGGCTCAGCGCATGCGCTACATCCCCGAGTACCTGAAGATTTTTACCGGCAGGGAGCCGGAAGCCCGTGAGCTGGAGCGCTTTTATCAGCGCAACGGTTTTAGTAGTGCCGATTTGAGCGCCTGACAAACACCGGGGCCTTTGCAAGCTTCAGGATTTGCGCCCCTGTGGCCACGGGTTTGCCCGTGAACAGGGCGCAACCCGTGCCATCCGCTAGCCGTATTACCAGCTGTAACTCACCTTCGCCGTCACCTCACGCCCCGGGTTGTAATAGTTCGCCGTCCCCGAGCCCACCACATGCTGCTCGTCAAACAGGTTGCTGACATTCAGGGCAAGGTCTGTCCCCTTGGCAATCTTGTAGTTCAAGGCCGCGTCAAACAGCGTGGTGCCGTCGCTTTTCTTGGTGTTGGCAGCATCCATGTAATAACCACCAACGTACCTGGCACCCAGACCAACGCTCACATCAGTGTTGGCAATGTCGTAGTAGCTCCACAGCGAAGCCGTATGCTTCGGCGCCACAGT
The DNA here is from genome assembly GCF_053557975.1 of Pseudomonas sp. XP2. Classification (NCBI taxonomy): domain Bacteria; kingdom Pseudomonadati; phylum Pseudomonadota; class Gammaproteobacteria; order Pseudomonadales; family Pseudomonadaceae; genus Pseudomonas; species Pseudomonas sp. XP2. Next base: position 494,450 of record NZ_JBNRIK010000001.1, on the reverse strand, counting down.
GAATTCCTTGCCCTTGAGCGAACTGCCGTCATACAGCGCACCGCGCAGCACCTCGGTTTCCATGTAGGAATAGGCACCGATCAGGCTGAGGTTTTGCGTGACTTGCGCCTTGGCTTCCAGGTCCAGGCCACGGGCACGTGACTCGCCCACCGTCTGCTGCTCGATGATGCCACTCGGCAGCACCACGGCGATGGTGACGTTTTCCTGGGTCAGGTCATAAACGGCGGCAGAGAACAACGCATCCATGCCCAGTGGCGAGTACTTCACACCCACTTCGTACTGCCTGCCGGTCTGCGGCGTTACGCCCACCTGCGGCGGCGAAACCGATTCCACCATGCTCACATAAGTGGAGACTTCATCGTTGACGATGTAAGTCAGCGCGCCACGGTAGGACGTTTCAGAGAAGTTGTCGCTTTGCTTGCTCACCCCGCCGACGTACTCCGTGCTGGACAGGTCCATGGAGTCATTACGCACACCCGCTGTAGCGATCAAGCGGTCATGGAAGGACAGGTTCTGCTGCAGGAACACGGCCTTGGTGGTGGCGTCGTTCTTCTTGCGGGTATAGGGCGTGATGCCGCCCGGCACGCCGGTGAACACTGGGTTGGCGATATCGATGGAGGGCGCCAGGCTGTATACGGAGCTCTGCTTGGTGGTGGAGTCGAGGTATTCCACACCCACCAGGGTGCTGCTGTCGATGTGCTCGAACTGGGCATCGTATTGCAGCATCAGGTTACCGTTGAGCTGATCGGCATCGCTGTCAGTTCCGAATACATAGCGCGGCAGGGTGGTACCCACCCGCGAAGCGCTGTCGCTCAGATAGACATAGCCAAAGTCATCGCTCAACTCGCTGTAGCGCAGGTTGCCGCGCAGCGTGAAGCCGTTATCGAAGTCGTGGGTGATGTTGCCGCTCAGGCTGGTGCGCTCGACATCGTGGAAGTTGTAGCCGGGCTCGCCGTAGAAATCGCTGCGGTCGTATTCCTTGTCCAGTGGGTAGCCACCGCTGTTTGGCGAGCTGTTGGTCTTCAGGTAGTCGAGGATCACCGTGGCCGAAGTGAAGTCGGTAGGCGCCCAGGTCAGGCCGCCCATCACGAAGCGGTTGTCGTCCTGCGAATGGTCGTACTCACGGTCGCTGTTCTGCATCTTGGCAGTGAAGCGGCCGGCCAGCGTCTGTTCGTCGTTCAGGGCGTCGCCTACATCGATACCGGTTTCGGCATGGTCATAGGAGCCGTAGGTCACGTAGCCCTGGCCAAATTTTTCGAAGCGCGGCTGTTTGGTCACGAAGTTGACCGAGCCGCCTGGGTCTGCCGGGCCGAACAGGGTGGAGTTGGCGCCGCGCAGAATTTCGATGCGCTCGTAGGCGAACGGGTCTTCGCGCACACCGCGCATCGAGCTCAAGGTCAGGCCGTCACGGTAGGTGGTGGCCTGGAAGCCGCGGATCTGGAAGTAGTCGTTGCGGTCGTCCGAGCCGTAGAAGTCGCTGACCACACCTGGGGTGTATTGCAGCGCCTCTTCAGTAGTGCTGACGCTGCGCTGCTGCATTTCCTTGTTGGTCACCACCGACACGGAGGCTGGCGTGTTGAGGATGCTGGTCGCCACCTTGCCGCCCACCCACAGTTCCTTGGCAACCACCGAGTGGGTGTCATCGTCGGCACTGGCCTTGACCTTGGCATTGATGATGACGGGCGCCAGGCGGTAGTCCTCAGTCGCGCCCAGCTCCAGCGGGCCGGCAGGCTGGGGTTGCGGTACCACCAGGTAGGCAGCCTGGCTTTGCTGCTCGGGCTGCAGGTCGGTCCCCTGCAACAGCCGCGCTAATGCCGACGGGGTATCCAGCGCACCCTGCACCCCTTGGGTATTGCGGTTGGCCACGCTCTGCGCATCGAACGACAGGCTGATACCCGCTTCACGTGCAAAGCGGTCCAGTGCGGGCGCCAGCGGGCCGGCAGGAATGTTCCACTGCTTGAGCGGGGTGTCGTGATCAGCGCTCAAAGGCTGCGCCAGCGACGGCAGTGCGTAGCTGCTGACCATCAAACCGAACAGTGCCGCGTGCAAGGCACGGCTCAGTGGATGGCGCTGTGGAACCGGGGTAGAACTCATTCTCTCGCTCCGTGTAAGAGGGTCGGCGGGGTGGCCTGTAATCCGGCCTTCTCTACAGGCCGGACGAGAATGAGAAATCACCTCATTTATTTTTCAATTCGGGACAAGGCCGTCGTGGCACCTCGCCTGATTCGGTAAAATCCACAAGGTCAAGCATCTATGGAGCGTCAAGAAATGGATTTCACTGCAATCATTAGCCAGCACTGGACAACCCTGAGTTGGTTCATCCCGCTCGTCGTTCTGCTGCTAATCCTCAAAAGGCCAGAAACCAAGGGGTACCTTGGTGAACTGCTGGTGCGCTATTTCGCATGGCTGAAGCTGGACGAAAACACTTACCGCCGCCTGCACAACATCACACTGGATACACCTGACGGCACGACGCAGATCGACCATGTCTTTGTCTCGATCTACGGTATCTTCGTGCTGGAAACCAAAAACATGAGCGGCTGGATCTTTGGTGGCGAGAAGCAGGCCCAGTGGACACAGAAGCTCTACAAACGCACCTTCAAATTCCAGAACCCGCTGCGACAGAACTACAAGCACCTGAAGGCATTGGAAGCGACACTGAACGTCAGCCCCGAGCACCTGCACTCAGTGATCACCTTTGTTGGCGACAGCACCTTCAAGACCGAGATGCCAGCCAACGTCACTCAAGGCAGCACGTTCATTCGCTACATGAAATCATTCGAGCAACCGGTGTTCAGCGAGGCCGATGTAGACGCCATGCTGCAAGCCCTGCAAACCGGACGCCGGGCACCAACCCTGGCAACTCATCGCGAGCATGTGCAGAACCTCAAACGCCGTAGCGACCCGAGCGCAGAACGGCAGTGCCCAAAGTGTGGCAATGCGCTGCTGATCAGAACCTTCAAGTCAGGCGCAAAGGTGGGGCAGCAGTTCTGGGGCTGCTCGGCATTCCCCAAATGCAGAACCATGCAGAGTCTCTAGCTGCTAACTCCTCGCTAAGGTCTGCCCTTTTCAGCTCTTGGTAGTGCTGCGCTAACCGCCCACCCATCACCCCATAACGCGCCAGCTGCCCTGCTGGCGCCACATGAAATCCTCGCAACTACCCGGAAATAATGGCCAATTGCCAAAATTTTTCCCGGGCCTCGCCATGTCAAAAAGTTGATACGCCAGCATTTTTTATACAGAATTAGAAACAGGATGCATTTTAGCGTATTTCAGTATGCTTTAAGCGAGTGCAGGGAATGGACGAATACACAACCTCCGAAGCGGGCACACCGCCGATCGATCAGCTGGACCTCACGGCACACGGCGTTCTGGGGCATTTTGCCAAGTCGTCGCGCAACGCCCAGCTGGTGGGTTTCCTGATGAGCATGGATCGGCTTGACCGCTGGGCAGTGGATTTCGATGAGGATGCCCCTGCGCAGCAGTTCGAAATCCAGTTGCTGATGCAAGAAATCCAGGCCTTCGTCGAAGCCTACGCACTCGTCCTGCACCAGGTTCCACAACCCTTCACCGAGCTGCTGGCCCACCTCACCTCTTCGCGCTGCATGTACCTGGTGCGGTATGTGGCACAGCGCAACATCGCATTCACCGGCGCGCTGGCCCCCCTGCTGGCTGGCGACTTGTCGCAGCCCGCAGAGCTCACGGCATTTCGCCGCCGGCTGGATGCGTTCAGCAAGGCTCACCTGCTCAGCGAGATTTTCTCCGGGGAGCGGCTGCGCGAGATATCACAGATCATGGAGAGTTACGCAGATGTATGACGGACGACTGAACCCTGTCGCTGTGGCAGTGGGCAAATCTGTGGGCAAACGCGCAGTCATGGGCGGCGTGCTGGGGGCCTGGCTGTTGCTGGCCGGGCCGGCTGTTGCGGCAACCAGTAGCCTGGGCGCCACCTCCAGCAACTTGATTTCACAACAAGACTCGGTGGTGGCCGAAGCCATCAAGGCCGACGCCGAAGCCTGCGCCGAAGGCACCAAGGAAGGCACCATTGGCGCCTCCATCAGTGACGCACTGAAAATCCATACCGAGCTGGCGTCGGCAACGCCAAATGTCGAGTCGCTGTTCAGTGCCACGGCAGACTGCTTCGGCGGTTTGAGCAGCCTGTTCGACCTGTCCGGCTCGATCCCGAGCCTGGGCAGCATCCTGGCCTCGGCCCAGGCTGCCGTGCTGCAGTACGCACAGAAAAAGGTCTGCACCGCGATCCAGCAGGTTGCCTCGATGGTGACCAGCCCGATCAACCAGGCCATCGGCAAGGTCAGCAGTGGTACTTCTCTGGGCGACCTGAATGGCCTTACCAATGGCCTGGTCAGCAAGGGCATGAGCACGCTCGACCCACAACTGGGCAGCGGCTACCACAACGCCGCCGCCGGGTACGAGGCCACCTACACGGTGGATGTAAACCCGTTCAACTACGTACAGACCGACTTTGGTGGTGGCGCCAGCACCGGCAGCGGCACCACGACCGGCAGCGCGGCGGCAACCCGAGCCGTGGCACCGGCGCCCAGCCCCGCACCTGACACCTCTTCGAGCAGCACCGGCAGCTCCTCTTCCAGTAGCAGCAGCGGGTCATCCAGCTCGGCTGCCGGCCTGTTCAACTAAAGGGGGCCGGCAATGAAAAAAGTCGCGGCAGTTCTGGCCGTGGGCCTTGGGCTGGGGGCAACTGCGCTGCCGGCCCAGGCGCTGTCCTGGGCCTCGGTGCTGACCTTCATCAGCACCATGCAGACAGAAATGAGTGCCTGGTCGGTGACGGTCAAGCAGACCGCGCTGTCGGCCAACGTTGTCTCGCAAATGGACAGCGATTCGAAGAAGCAGCTTGCCAACGCGGTAGGGGCCATCGACATGTCCGACCGGGTGATGAAAGCCGCGACCTCGTTCGACTCCGCAGTCGGGCAGCCGGTGACCATCAAGTGCACCGCCCAGGAGCAGGGCAAGCTTTTCGTCGAGGCGGTATCACAGCGTGACAAGGATGCAGCGCGGCTGATGGCCACCTATGCCTCACAGCGGGTCGGCTCCAGGGCGGGTGCCGACCAGGCCACCCTGGCCATGCACCGGGATACCTATTGCACGGTGTCCGAAGCCAGGCAGGGTATGTGCGCGCTCAATGCCAACGGCATGCAGGGCTGGGACGTGGACTACGCAGGGCCGTTCAGCGAAAAGACCCTCGCCCCTGAAGGCGAGGCGGCAGCCTACGCCTATACCGCGATGATCACCGACCAACGTGCCGAAGCGCACATCGACTGCACCTCGGTGGCCTGCAATGACGCCCAGTCGCAACAGCTCGCTGCCTCGGCGATGAGCGCGATGGCTGCCAATTCTCTTGTTGGGCAGGTGACGGACCGTCGCGTGCCAATGCTCACAGGGCAGTGATATGAATTTTCGGCTCAAACTGGCCAGCATCGTCGCAGGCTCGACGATGCTCTCGAGTGTTTCGTATGGCGCGTTGTATGGCTTCGGCCCGGCAGAAGCCTGGACCGCAGCCCAGATAGCTGCGCTTACAACAAGCGTGTCCACCAACATAGCGGCCTTTGGCACGAGCTTCGGTACCCAGATGTCGTACAAGTTCGAGCAGATCATTTCGGCGGTGGCCATTGCCACCAAGCAGGAAGCGCTGTCTGCCAACGTGGTAGCAGACAACAACCGGCAGACATCCGAGCAACTGGTCAACGCCATCCGCGCCCAGCAGCAGAACACGGCCGTTGCCAAAGCCTACCTCGACTTCAACGCAGCGACCGGCCAGGGCTTTGACCCTTGCGGCACGGTGGCCAAGAACAAGTCGATGGACATCGCCTTCAGCACCATGGCGGCCAAGGCCAAAGCTTCGGTTGGTGAACTGGACGCATCGCCAGGGCGCCTGGTTGCCTCGACGGGCCAGGCCATGCAGCAACGACTCAAGCAGCATCGCGACAAGTTCTGTACCGAAGCTGAAGCCAACGCCGGCCTGTGCACGCTCAGCACCTTGCCAGGCGGCGATACGAACGCAGCGTTGCTGTTCGAGCCTGCGGACGAAAACTCGCTGACCACCGAGGCACGCACGGCCTATATCCAGCATGTAATGGGCCCGCCAGATCAGGCGCTGAGCAAAGAGGCCGGTGCGACGCCTGCCGGTGAAACCTACATGGTGCAGAAAAATCGCAAGGACTCGCTGCTCTCGGTACCGGCCTACAGCCTGTCGATGATCAACGCAGCCAACACCCGCAGCGCGGGCTTCGGCAACAAGTCACCCAATGAAGTGCTCAAGCTGCGCGTAAACCAGTACTTCGGTGGAAAGGAAGCGGAACAATGGTCAGGCAACCTGGCACGCCAGACCCAGCGCGGGTTGCTGGTAGAGGCGGCCAAGATGGGTGGGCTTGAGGTATGGATTCATCAGCAGCAGTACGAGCAGAACCAACGCCTGCTCGCCAACCTGGCAACGCTGGTGGTCGCCTCCTCCGACAGCCTCGACGCCACGCTGGAAGCGCGGTACCAGAAGGTATTGTCTGAAACCGCTGCACGGTCGGTAAAGTGAGGTAGCCATGAAAAAGGATTTCGACGAAACACGCGATGCGCGCAGATGGAAGGTTTCATTCGGCGTATCGCTGGCCCTGACCTCCACACTGGCCTGGGCCTATTGCCCTCCGCAATACCAGGAAACTACCGTAGCCCCCGCATTCACGACGGCTACCCAGACGCTCAACGCGGCCGTTTCTGCTGTCGATGCGTCCCTCTCTGCCTTGCTTGAAACCGAAAGCCAACGCCTGACGTCGGCCATTGCGGTAATGACCAAGCAGAAAGCCCTTGCAGCCAACACGGTTGCCGAGGCCGGGCGCAATGCAGCGCAGCAGACAGCGACGGCACTCAACGTACTGGCCCAGACACAGCGGGTAAAACAGGCGCGCTTCGACTACGGCGGCGAGTTCGGGCAAGGCTATTCGCCCTGCAAGATTTTCTCGACCCGTACGCTGATCAGCAACCGGGATGCCGACATGGGCACCGAGGTTCGCCAGCGGGTCAAGGCCGAGATCGTGGCCGCACCGGGCACCTACGCCGAACCTATCAGCGCCCAGACGGCACTGATAGAAGCACGCAAGCCGTTCTGCACCCAGGACCAGGCAGACTCTGGCCTGTGCAAATCGGTGGGCACGATGCCGGGCGCCGACCTCACCGTCGCCACCTTGTTCGAACCCGCCATGGAAAACGAAACCCTGTACAAGGCAAAGGTCGGGTTCGTGAACAACGTTGCCGGCCTGCCAGACGGCCCGGTCCCGTCGTCGGCGGGCAAATCGTCTGCCGCCGAGGATTACTCCCTTTCCAAAGCCCGCAAGGACGCACTGGTTTCACCTGCGCTGTCCAGCCTCAAGGCGATCCAGCTCGACTACTCAGGCGTTGAAGGCAAGGAAACAGGTACCGACCTGCCGTTGGCAGTGCATTTCCGTAACGAAGTGAAGCGCTATTCGGGCAACACGGCGGAGTACGACAGCTGGGCGCGGGTCATGGCGGCACAGAACGAGCGCGGTGCATTGGTCGAGTTGCTGAAGATCAAGGCGCTGGACCTGGCCATCCAGGAAAAGCAGTACCGGCAGTACGAAAACATGGAAGCTCAGTTGGCGTCGCTGGTATCGATGAACGTCAGCACAGCTGGCGGCCAGACCCTGACCAGCAAAGCGGCAACGGATGCTGCCAGGCAGAACATGCAGCAGAGCGTGAAGTGACGGAGCGCAAGGGATGAAAAAAACGATCTTGCGCGGCGTTGCGACATTGGGCGTGCTGGCCTGCGCCCACAGTGCCGTTGCAGACACCTGCATGGTATCGCCAACCGACAAGGAAGTTGTTTCTGGTCGTTTCGGCAAATTCCGTGGTGGTGGCTCGGGCAACTTTGGCTCGGCCAACCAGAAAGCGCACATGCACGATGGCCTGGACTTTTCCACCAGTGGCGCGTCGCAACCGGTCTATGCCACCACCGAGGGCGAAATCACCTTCGCCGGGGCGCTAGGGTCTGCGGGTAACGCCGTGCTGATCAAACGGGCCAACGGCGACATCGTCGCCTACTACCACCTTAGCGGCTTTGCCAACGGCGTAAAGCGCAAGGCCCAGGTCAAACCCGGGCAACAGCTGGGCCTTTCGGGCAATACCCCCAGCAGCTCGATGACCAAGCATTTGCACTTCACCTACGGCACCTCCACCAAAGACGCCGCCAGGGCCAAGGCATTCACCGAAAACGCACAGCGCGGGCCATTCAACCCCGCGCAGCTGCCACCGGTGTTCAAGCGTCAGGACGGCATTGGCTGGAAGACTGACCCGGCACCCTATTTCTGCCAAACTTACCCCATTCAGGATGGTCACCCGGAGCATCAGCGCATCCTGGGCAAGGATACCAAGGCACAGCACGAGATCCTGTTCGGCAATGTACCTTCAGGCGGTGTTGCGCCAGACTCCACAGCCGAGCCCGTGCAAGTGGCAGCGGCCAATGCCGATGCGGCGCTGGCAGAGGCTGACGGCAAGACGCCACCGATGTACTTGTCCGACGCCGATGGCTATGGTGCCTTGCCGACGCCACCCATCGGTGGTTACGACACCATGTCGGTTTCGGAAATGATGATGACCGAAGCCTCCCGACGGTTCAGCGATGCCGAGTGGAACAACAGCATCACCCATGTTTCCAGCCGCGCGCTATGGGTTGACTACAACCGGGCGATAGGTGTCAGCAACTACTTGTCGGAAGCGATTTATCGCAAAAAGGAAAAAGTTGAAGCATTGCTTGCCGTTTACGCGTCGCAGAAATTGGCAGGTCAAAGGGCACAGACCGAATGGGCGCACCAGCGTGCTCAGAAAGGAGCTGTGTCCAGATCCATTGAATAATGCGGCGCCCACGAAAGGTAAACACAGATGGAACCCAAAGAACTCGACAAGCCTGATCAAGCCGTCGCTGATTCTGCGGCCGGGCAACCCGCCCAGCCAGGGCGGAGTTATGCAGGCATCTTGGTCCATCATGGCGCAGCGCCCTACAAACATGACCCTACAAACCAGAGCAGTTACTACGTCACCCTGGAAACACCCGACGGCAGCCAGACGCTGTGGGGGGCAGGGCTTGAACAGGCCATGCACGACACAACGGCGCAGCGCGGCGAACCTGTATTGATGGACTACCAGGGCGACGCCTGGGTAGCGCGCTCGATCGATGCAACTGCACTGCCGGCTTACAAGGTCGAAGCCGGTGGGATGAGCGCTGGCCAACCCCCACACGCCAGCCAGGCACAAGGCAGCCCAGACTTCGACGCAAGCGTGTTTGACGCCATCATGAAGGTTGCCGGCGAATTGAAGCCCGAAGGCGCTTCGCTCGACCCGGAAGAAGTGCGACGCATCAACGCCACCCTCCACGAGTCGGATACCGCCAATGCTGCAGACGCGCCCAACCCGCAGGCGCGAGAGCGCAACGCTGCCGAAACGCTGCTGCATGGCAGTGCCGAGCTCGTGGGTGGCGTGGCTTCGCTGACGGGTGCAGCCATGCAAGGCCTGGGCAAGGGTGCCAGCGCGCTGGCCAGTACCTTGCGTGCAGGCACGAGCAAGCAGCCTGAAGAGGCCGCTGCGGCGCAGCCGGCAACGCAGGAACAACCTGCCGCTGCGGGTGAGTCTGCGTTTGCTGAAGAGCTGGCTGGCCGGGTGCAGGTATTGCCCCGCCTGTCCGAATACCGGGTGGATCAGGTCGAGAAAGCCGCCAGCAATTACGAGAAGGCTCATCAGGCTTTCTGGAACGCGGGCGAACTGCCCCAGGTTCGTGAACAGATCGAAGCACGCGCCGTACAAACCGGCCTTACCGTGCCCGAAGTGGTCGAGAAGATGAAACCCGACGGTGAATTCACCGACTTGCACGAGGCATTCGTCGAAGCCGTAGGGCAGTCACCGGACGCACAGGCCAGCAAGAAGGCCATGGACAAGGCACTCACCGGCTGGGCCAGGCAGTACGGCCGCGCCCAGGAAGAGCTGCTGAACCCCGAGACCGAAGGCAGCCCGCATTACGACAAGCTCAAGAACCGGCTGGAAAACTCCAGCGAGAGCATGCACCACAATGCAGGCAACACCCCCGCATTCGCAGGCGAATCGCAATCGCACCTGGAGCGTTTGCAAGACGCCATGCAGCGCATTTTCGAGCGCCTGAAGGAAATGGTGCAGGGCATCGTCAGCCTGGTCCGCGGCAAGCCTTCAGGCTCATCGCAAGACAACGGTTTCACTCCCTGAGGCCAGACACGCGTACACGCTCACCCCCCAGCCAATGCCGAACGGGAGCCATGAGGGCGCAGGCATTCATCCAAGCAAGGAGAACGGAATGAAAGAGTACAGCAACTGGAAAGAAGTCACCGCCACGCCAGAGGCCCATCTGGACTTCTTGCGGGTGGTTGACGCCAGCCTGGAAGAGGGCCTGGGTGGCAAAAACCTGTACGAGAAGCTGGCGAAGGAAATCACGGTGAATGGCAAGGCTTTCAGCCAAGCCTTCCACTTGAACAACCTGGAAAACAACTCGGGCAACTGGGACACCGACGAAACCCCGGACCCGGTGAAACTGGAAATCGTCCAGTTGACCTCGAAGATCAAGCAGGCCGACCCTGGCTACGACCTGGCCCACTTCACGATCGGCTATGAATACATGATCAGCGAGATGAAAGAGCGCGGCGTGGAAGTGGACGCAGGCCTGGACCACAGCGAACCTGCGCCCAGAAACCGCAGTGGTTCGGATTATGAACCCGGCATGTGACGGCTGGAGGGGCTCGGTGAAAGCAAGCATGACGATAGTGCTGGCGCTCGGCGCGCTGGCCATGGCGAATGCCACCCTGGCGCAGGACGCCCCCGCGCCCCGTGAGGAGCAGTGGCAGGAGCTACCGCGCAACACCACCATCTACGTGCCTGTGCCGAAGCAGGTCACGCCGGTGGCCGCTTACCGTTCGTGCGCCAATCGCTACGAAGGCGAAAGCTGTGACTTCTCCACCCCTCGCCAGGGCGTGATCGAAGGCACCTGCCAGGCCCCGGAAATGCGACAGCCGCCGGCATACGGCTACGAAGTGCAGCAATACCCTGCGCAGGTACGCACGGCGTTGGTATGCGTACCCATCGACAGCCAGGGCACGCCGGGTGATGCCCCCGCCAACCCAGGCCACGAGTCGCCCTACGCGCCTCAGCCTGCGCCGCCACCCGCAATCGACCAGCCTGCTCAATAGCCCCTCGGTACCCCTTGCGACAGGCAGCTGCCCTGGCCCGGCGCCTACGGCATTGGGTCAGGTTCACCCGCTTCTGGCCGGGGTGCAACCGATTGCAGCATGTCGATGATGAACCGATGCGTTTCGGGCAGCTGTTTCTGAAACGCCTCATCGAGCTCCGGGGCTATCTGGATATCGCCTTCACGCAGGCTATGCGCAACTTCTTGCCGGTAGTGCTCCACGAATCGCTCACGTACCAGCTGAGCCTCAGGTGTGCCATCGGCAACCAGCTCAGCCACAAGCGCCTGCGCCGCATGCGCGAACACCAGGGTTCGATTGTATTGCTGCGTCTTCAGGCCGGACTGCGCAAACGTGGACTGGAACTGCGTTTCCATCGAATCGATGGTTGCATGCAATAGCCGATTGGCTTTCTTGAGCGCGGCAACCTCTTCGGCCAGCCCTGCTTCCGGTCCGCCCTCCTGCGCCCCGGCGCGCCTGGCCTGTGCAAACTGCAGCATCTGCCCGTGCATCAGCTTGATCAGTTCACGCTGGCGCTCTACTTCGGCCCGCAGTTGCACGGCTTCGTCGAAGTATTGGCGAACATAGTCACGCAGCGGCTCCAGTTTTTCGTTGGCACGCGCCGCCCCGGCATACCAGCCTTGCGAGTACCCCTCTTCAAAGCCCTCCTTGTGGCCCTCCTCAAGGCCTTGCTTGTGGCCCTCCTCAAGGCCTTGCTTGCGGCCTTGGCTGCGGCCGACATGAAGGTTGGAGATTGCATGATCAAGCGACCCGGTATACCCGCCATCCAGGCCGCCACTGCGCCGCCCTGCCCCCCAGTTATGGTCCATTGCTGCCTCCAGGCATCTGCATATCGCCGGCACACGCGCTGCCGACATCAGCTTCAGGGTGAATCGGTCAGCCCATTGCCCGCGAAAGGGGGCGGATCAGGGCTACTTTGTCGTGTGTACTTCAGCCCCGGCGGCCTGCTGGGCATCCGCCTGAGGCAAAGAAAAATCAGTCAGCCGGTGCAAGGCAACCGCTACCCAGTCACCCCCGAAACGCTCGTCCTCCAGCACAGACTTGAGCGCGAGAATCGGCACACAATGCCTTGCATCGCCTTGGACATAAAATACGGCCATCCATTCCGGCAGCAAGTGTTCCGTGCCTTCATGGGTTTCAACGCTGAACATCAACGCAAGCGTCCCGGGCATCGCCTTCACCTCCTGGCTGGGCAACGCATCGGCCAGCCAGAAGGCCACTTGCGCCAATTGGTTGGCCTGAATCGGCAGCAGTGCGATCACCTTGCGCCCGTCGTCATCAACCACGATGCCCGGCTCAAGGTCGAGCATTTTTGCGCCATAGCCGATTGCCGCGTGCCGAACGGGCAGTGATTTCAGGTAATGCTCCAGCAGCGTGTACATCTCGAAAGCCGCGGGAATGTCCTTCTGGATGGCAGGCGAGCTTTTGGCCATAACGCTGACGAAGCCACCCCCTGCCTGCGCAAAGATATCGCCACTGATGGCCTGCGCCACAAAAGCCTCGAGTTCATACAGCGTATACATGGTCCAACTCCCTCGCACCGGCTCGGCTAGACTGAACTTCAACCTGCTGAAAGGTCCAACCGGCAGTCGTTCGTGTTTTGTATGTTTGCAGCCCAAACTTCAAGGATGTAGCAATGACCCATCAGTTTCACTGTGCATTTCAACCCGCGCCCGGCAATGTCGGCGGCGTGCTGAACATTGGCCCTGCCTCGGTCAGCATCGACCTTGAAAACCTGCGGCTGTTCGCCGATGTGGTCGGGCAGATCGAAAAGCGCCGGGCGGCTGGCGCAGCAAGGTCGGAAATTCTGGGTGAATGGGCTGGCAGTGAAAGCATTGACTGGGCCCATATCGGCTTTCACTCCTGCCGCGAAAGCTACAGCTTGCGCTACAACGGGGTAGCCTGGGAGGCGCCAGCCGACGCCACCATCGCCGCGGCCGCCGAGGCGCGGTTGTTCCTGGACAACCAGCGCCTGCAGGCCTGACTTATCGGCATGGCCCTGGCCGTTAACGATTGACGGGCGTGCTTGCCTGATACTGGCCGAAAAACTCGAATTCAACCCGGCGGTTGGCGGCGCGGCCATCTGCAGTGTCGTTCGGGGCAATGTAATCGCCCACTTGCCCTTCGGCACTGATCTTCGACGCTGCCACCCCCCGGCGAACCAGGTACATCTTCGCAGCCTGGGCCCTGAGCAAGGCCACACGGCGGTTCGCCTCTACCGTGCCAACACCGTCGGTGAAACCCACGATCTTCACCTGCAGTGCGTCTTGCGCGGAGCGCACCAGGACGTCGCCATCATCGGCACTGGGGCTGAACCGTGAGTGGCCGAAGGCGAAATTCAGGGTCATGTGGTTGATCGAGGACTGGATGTGGTCCTGCCGCGCACGAATTGCCAGCAGCTCCTGGCGGCTAGCATTGGCATCGGCCTCTGCAGCCGCCAGACGAACCCGCAGGCTCTGGATCTCGACATTCAAGGCGTTGATGGTCTGCTGCATGTGCGCCGTGTCCTGCCCCTGGGCAGAAGGTGCGGCATAAGGGACCGGCGCCGCGGGGCTTTCTACCAGTTCGAACCCTGCGAAAGCCCTGGGCACCATTACCGCCGACATGACGGCCAGAACAAGCGGCAGCACGCTGCGTGGGGTGGCAAGCACGGTGTTCATACATCTCTCCAGTACCGCAGGATCACGAAAACGATGACGGACCAGGCATAGCCCAGCAACAGGGTGAGCATGCCTGCGAGCAAATAGGTTCGCAGCGGGTCGATAGCATCCTGGCCAAGCGGCTGCAGCCCAGGAACCAGCGTGGCCGGGAACCATGCGAACAACACCGCTACCAGCGGCGCGAGCCACAGGCCCAGGCGCAGACGATGATGGTCACCTTCGCGCGTCCACCATGCGTACCAGCCCAGACTCAACAGGTACGCAGGCAGCAGCATCACGCTTAGCAGCAAGGTCGAAAAGGACAGCGCGGCGGCGTAGAAACGTGGTGATCCTTGCGCCATTTCACCCATCAGGGTTGCAATGACCGCGATGGCAAAAGCGACAAGCGCCGCCAGCAAAGGCACCGACAACAGCCACAAGGCTGCGCGGCGATCGCCCACCACCCTCAGGCCCGACTCCACGGCAAGTGGAGGTAATGGGTAGGACATGCCAGGAAACTCCTTGTAAGGGCCAGCTGAACGGTAAGGCCCAGCGCAAACGCCGCAACAACTGACAGCGAAGTGCGTCAGCCACTGCTCGACGTCCTGTCAATTATCAAAATGGCCTGTTAGAAAAATGTTGATATGGATAGCGAGTATGAATTTGAGGCCTTGCCCCGTCAAGGTTTGAATCCTGCTCATGAACAGCTGATCGCTTGACCCTGGGCAAGGCGTAGCGCACACTCGCCCTATGCAAAAAACATTTTTCTGACAACTAAAATTGATAGCATTTTGTCATCCAGAAGGATCTGACGCATGAACCCCCTGCAACTCGCCCTGCCGCTTTTGGTTTCGCTCGCCTGCACCTCGGCCTACGCAGAAAAAATCGACCCGTCAGAAGCCAGTGCCCGCCTGACCCAGGCGCTCACTTGCAAACGCAATGTATCGCCCGAGCAGTTCGAAGCCTTGATCAAGGCCGCGAACGGTAAAGCCATCGTCCAGGCATCGGACCTGTCCGACGGTGAATTCACCGTTCCAAACCCGCTGGACGTGTACGGCCGTCCCGTCACCCGGCTGTCGCTGCACCCTGGTTCCAATGGCGAAGGCGACTTCAACGCCTACGGCGGCGCATTCAGCGGCGAAAGCATCCAGACGGTCGCCAAGCTGGCCGACATTCCCAAGGACGAGGTTGGCGACTACAAGAAAGAAGTCGGCAACCATGACCTGTGGCTTTATGCAGACGGCAGCGATACCTACATCAGCTGTTCGTACGATGTACGCACGGTGGTGAAAACCCTCAAACGCAAAGCGCGCGAGGCAGCGGACGCAGTGCAGCGCGTCACCCAGTAAGTGCCAATCACCCTGCGTTGAATGGAGTCACGCCATGAGCTTCAGAACACTGGCTGCCAAGTTTCTGGAAACGGTCAAGGACGACCTGGGCATCCCCGCCCGGCTGCGCCGGGTCATCGCGCAGGCGCCGAACATTCGAATGCGAGTGGATGACACCGCCGCCGTCATCGCCTCCTCGAGCGTGGTGCGTTGGCATGAGTGGTCGAACCATATCGGCTTCAGCCAAGGCAGCGAAAAGAACGGTGAGGTCAGGGGCTGGCGCGCCAGCGACGGCCACTACCAGAGCGAACACCGGCATATCCCGGCACTCGCCCGACTGGGCAGCAGCGAAACCACGGCCCACTTCACCTGTGACATAGCTGACGTGACGGGCCTGTCGGCCTCCAAGTCCGACCTGTATCGTTTCTACTCCATGCAGCAGATGGCGGAACAGGCCTGCCAGGCGTTGATCCGGGATGTGAGCCAGGAAGGGCTTGCGCAAAACCTGCGCTGGCCCGAGATCGGCATTGTTCATGGCACCAGCGACTTCCTGGTCCAGTACGACTGGGATGACGGACTGTACCTGGCCAACAGCGGTGGCTCGCATCATTTCGTCGCCGCCCAGCATATCGCCAGGCAGTTGCAGCAAACGGTTACGCTGCAAGGCCGCCTCGTCCGTAACGGCCTCGATGCCGAAGCCGCTGCCCAGCTGAACGATGACTACGCCATCTACGCCGTCACCAAGGACGTATTCTTTGCTGAAGGTCTCGATGCCATGCGCGACTTCAAGGCCACCCACTACTGGGGCGACCTGCCGCAGCCTTATGACAATGGCGTAGCCATCTTCCTGCCCAGAGATGAAGCACGCTCACGCAAGGTCGCAGAGATCTTCGAGAGTGAAGGCTTTACCAATGTGGGCGAACTACTGATGGCGCTGGCCTCTCCCGACGCCACAGTCGAGCGTCGCGCCCGCCAGGATGAAATACGCTGCCGCATACAAGCCCTGCCCGAACTGGAAGCAAAGGCCGGCGCGGCGCACTTGTTCGGCAAGCACGCAGCAGCCAGCCTTCGTGACGAGTTGCCGACCGCGGTGAATTGGCAAAGCGTCGAGCAAGCGACAATGGATGAAGCCTTTGGCGTGCACCGGCTAGATGCCCAGAGCGTTTACGATGCGCTGGCCCGGCACAGCCCAGGCGCCATCTCCAGCCAGGCCTTGCACACCCTGCGCGCCACGGTGGACGGCTATGCCGCCCTGCATGAGCACCAGGTGGCCAAGCAGGCAACTCCGCAAGCACCGAGCCCAGACTGATCGACCCCTGCAGGGGCAGTTTCATTCCGGGCTAAGCGGAGCAGTACTGGTCTGCCAGCTGGTGGACACGCTCCGCCGATTGCGTCTGCGCCTGGGCCTGCTCGCAGGCCCATCGCAGTGTTCCGGCATCAGGAACATAGTCCTCACCGCTCGCCTTCTTGGCCACGAACCACAGCGCACGCATGACGAAAAGCGGGTCGCCGCTCAAGCGCTGGTCATCCGCCGCCTGCATGTGGCCGACCAGTGCCTGGGTCGCTTTACCCAACCCCTTGTCCCGGCTGAACTGCACCAGGTTGCCCAGCTCTTGCGGATTCATTGAAGGATGAATCGTCAGTGGCGTGCAGCGCTCGGAATCGAGCAAATCCCAAAATGTCACGCCGTCCTTGCAGACCATGCCCACACGGCGACCACCCGCCATGTCATCGACCTCGATGAAGCTGCCTGGCTGGTATTTGTGGATTTTCATGTTCTAACCCTTACCGATTGACTGGCCGACCATCGCCGGCAACAGGTGCATTCTAAGCAAGCAGGTTGCAAAAAGCGTTACTGCAGTGTGTGCCATCGCCCGTATGTGTAACAGCATTGGCTCACTCAGGGCGCTGGGGCCTCCCAGGCAACGGTTCGCTGCTGCTCGGGCACAACAGGGCAGTCAACCATGGCACGAACCCGTGGCCTGCCATCCGCCCCGGCAATTTCGTATTCGTTTTTCAAGCTGCCTTCCGGCCGTTCAGCGATCCATTGCGCAACCTGAGTGAGGCCCTCGCGAATGACCCCCGCCTGTGCACCTGGCGCCACATGCTGCATGTCTATTGCGATCAGGATGCCGCGCTCCCCCGCAAATGCCGGCGCCTCACGCACAGCCTCCAGGCTGCCCACCCTATTGCCATTGGTATCGTGGAGCGCGATCGGGTCATTGATACTCAGCGGCCCTCGATTGCCGGTCAACTCACCGGCATCGGCAACAATGCGGGCGGCCTCGTAGCCAAAGCCCAGGTCAGCAAAGGCAGAAGAACCTTCGGGATCGACGCGAAGCACTGCATACTTCGCCGACACGCTCGCGCCGGGAAGAGGCACTTCCTTCAGGGCCAGGCGCTGGATATGTTCGGCCTCCGGCTTTGAGCCCGCGAGCAATGACGAGAGCTCTGCCAATTGCTTGCGCGGCTCGGCGGCATTGGCATCGAAGTCGTCATCGATCAGCTCCATGGCGCCAGCCATGTTTTCTGAAGGGTTATCAGGCACGGCTGAATCGTTGCTGACCTTGCCGTTCCACCCAGCCAGCGTCTGCCCCACATGCCTGCCTATTTGCTGGATGAGAGGTGCAGCGAGCGAGCGATCATTTTCGAAAATGACTTTACGACCGCTCACTGGATGGTCGAAGGGTTTTCGTTGCCATGCCATAAACCCGGACGTGCTTTCCCACCCAATAAAATTCAATGTGCCGCTCTCAGCAGGAAACGGCCGGTTATTGATGCGGGTGTAAGACCCATCCGCTTCCCGCTTGAACGCTTCATTACCCTTTAGCAACCGGGAGTCAATCAAAGCCTCCTGCAACCGCTCGGGCTGTTTGATCAACGCATTATATTGCTCGATACGCTCAAGCTCTTTGGCCGGAAAATTCACCAGTTCCACGCCTGCTGACTTCAAGCGGTCATACATGAATGCAAGCGGGCCAGCTGCCAGCAAGTCATTACGGTAGCCACCCCCAACCTGCGAATGGGCCCCTGCAAACTTGACCTCTTCGATGCGCGAGTTGTCGTCATTGCGCAGCGCGCTGGTCAAGGGAAATGTCGCACGGTATTCATGCATGGCCACCAAATGCGTGGTGGACTTGACGTTGTTACTAATCTCCAGGTTTTTCCTGACGTGGCTTTCAGTAATGGGAATACCGTAGGAGGCAACCGTGTCAAAAATGGCAAGCTTGTTGATTTGCGCCTCACCAGGCGGGATCAGGTAATCGTCGGTGGCTTTCCATTGGCTGTCGAGTCGGGGCACACCACGGTCGATCACCTCGTTGGTAAAAGCACGGGCCTGCGCCGCCCCGCGACTGAAGCCGATCACATTCAATTCAATATTCAGATCAGGGTTCTTGTTGCAGAACGTGACGAAGGCATCATAAGCCTGCTCGATCCGGTTCTGGCTGCCGCGCCCTGTGCCCCGCTCGATCAAGGCGATAGGCGCATTACCCTTCTGGCTCCCCACCCCATCAAGGTAAATTTTCTCCGACTGGCCGGTAAGGCCGCCAGGGCCATACTTGCGGGGCGCAGCGCCGGAGTTGAGGGAAAGGTTGGTGCCGTGCGCGGTGTCGTATTCATAAAGCCTGGCCACATTGGTATGGCTACCGAGAGGCGTGTCCCTGTCCTTGTTGTTATCGGTGCCATCCATGTAGACACTAAAATAAATTGTATTAGTCACTTCATATCCCTATGAACAAACTGCCGCATCAGCCCTGATTCAACTTCAGAATATGCGCCTTTATGGCCTGCCCGGCTGCCTCGACAAGGCTCAGATAGAACGGCTTGCCCAGGCCGAGCAACGGTGATCCCTTCAATGATTCGGCCGTTGCCTTCAGCGTGATGACGCCGAATTGCTCGGCGATGATCTCGATACTGCGCTGGCGCTTTCCAGGCTGGTCATATGGCTTTTGATACCACGTGGCAATCTGGTACTGGGCGTCCTCTCTTTCGAATGCCGCGTACAAGTGCTGGGCCAGCGCAATAACCGTTTCACGAATCAGCCCAGGGTCGATATCGTGACTTTCCAGCAATGCCTCGAACGGGGCATTGGCTACCGCCAGAAGATCTCCAATGGTGTAACCCGCCATCGGCGGAAACACACCAGGCGGCAGCTCGACGGCTGGGCCACTCCCTTCATTTGAACTGTCTTCGTCGTGCATAAAAACTTCCTTGGGCTACAGGTAGAAAATCGGCCAGCCTTGTTTCACGTTCCAGATACTTACTGCAATCGCAGCACGGCCGCATGGTAGAGCAGCGTCAGGTCCTGCCTGGCATTCAGCACTTCACTGTGAAAAACCGCCGACACAAAAGGCGCCACCCTGAAAAAGTCGGGCAGCACCTCCGGCGCAGTGGCGTGAATAGGGAACACCGGATTGGCCGGTGCAGCCAACTGGAATTCATAACCAAACCCACCCAACCCGGCCCGCTCAGACAACGCCTGCGCAATGCACAGCACCGAGACCAGCCCGATGTCCGCTACATCATCAGCGTACAGTTCCCCGCCGTCATAGATGAACTGCTCACCGCGCACGATGGCCTGGTCAGCCAACCCGGTAAGAAGCCGTCGAAGCTGGTCTTCCAGTTGATTCTCATCCATGCGATGTCTCCGCCAAGCGATCCGAGTCGCGTATCAAGGTGCGCACACGATTGCGCGTCATCGTCCAAGACAACCGAAGGTTTGAAAAATTCCCACCCCCGCAGGCAGCCGACGGACCGTCATTGCACCCACGAAATGCCAAAACAAGAGCGGCACTTTGCCGCTCATCGACCCTCTTCATCGTCGTCTTTGGCGTTAGCCGAACCAGCCCCGGCAGGAAGCCCAGCGTCATTGAACTGCTGCCCCCGGGAGCCGGCAGTTTCAGGAGCAGCATCAGCCGAAGCGGCCTGATCCTGGCCCGCATCACTCCCGGCCGGTGCCGAACCACCCTTGAGCGAGTCCTTGAATGCCTGAACCCGGGCAGGCGCACCTTCGTGGTACGCCGCCTTGCCTTCTGCCTTGGCAGTCGAGAAGGCTTGCTTATAGTCAGCCCCAGCAGCGCTGGCCGTGGAAGCCAGGCCCGCACCGGCAGTCAGCGCGCCGGCCCTGACGCCGTCACGCAGCCGCCCGCCCATCGAACCAGAGCCCGAGCTTTGGAAGGATTCCACCCCCGAACGCCCTGCCGATAGCGCGGCGCTCCCCGCGCTGCGCAGCGACCTGGCAGTTGCAGCAGTGCCGCCCGTGATTGCCCGCCCCAGCGCGACACCAGCAGCCTCGGAGCGCTTTTCGCCAAGGCTTCGGGTGTCACCCGACTCGGCCGAAGCCTGTGCGCCTGAATCCCGGGCAGCTGCCCCACCGGCGCCCTGGCCGTTGGCATTAAGCAGAGGTGTTGCGCCACCCGCCCCGCCTCGAGGCCCGCCACCTCTGGGCCCGCCGCCAGGCGAAGAGCCATCGGGCGGCGGCAGCTTGCCTTTGTCATTACCGAGGCGCATGCCAGAACCCGAACCCTGAATGCCTGCGCCTACAGAAGCCATACCGCCCCGCATCTGGCCGACAGCATTGGTCTCACCCAGGTCGCCAATGCCTGCACCGATCCAGCGCAATACCTGGTCAGGCAATGTCTGCGGCAAGCCGAAGATCATGTACAACACAGGCAACAACGTCAGCCCGAACACCATGAACCACCAGGCAAAGGTCAGGAACTCGGAGATGGCACCTACACCACCTGAAGAAGACACCACAGCCCCCCGCATGGCAAAAAAGCCCTGGGCGATATAGTCGATCACCGGGTCTGACACCAGCACCGCGGCAAACAGCCCCAGAACAGCCAGCGCAGGGCGGGCGAACAGCGAAAGCAGAAGCAGGTAACCCTGGGTCTGGGAGCCTACGAACGTTCGATCCGGTGTCATGTGCATGACCGCCCACAGCGGCGCAGCAATGATCGACTGCAGCACGGCCAGCACCCAGCCAACAAAGACGATCATGAACAGCGTGTACGGCAGGCTTGGAAGAAAGACTGCAAAGTAGAACGCCAGAGGCTCGATGTACGAGGCCATCAGGGCGAGCTGCTTGACCGGCACGGTCATTACCCAGTCCCAGAGCGGGGTCACAACCTTGTCCAGATCAAGGCCGTTGCCCAAGCCCTTGACCGAGGAAAGCGCGCCGGCAATCACCCGAATCGCTGTCCCGGCAGTCTTGATGGCTACATCGGCCACAAGAATGCCGGCACGCGCAACGGTCAGGTAATCGCCCACACACTTCATGCGATTGAGCGAGCCCCCCATCTGCCCGGCCGTTCCGCACAGGGGTGTCTGCCCGTTGCTGCCCGCACCCGTGGCAATCTCCACCACGTTCAACATGACACTGTTGACGTACGAAGACATCTTGGAGTCCATGTCAGCTTTCAAGGACCCGACGTTGATATCGCTGTTGGGGTCCTTGGGAATGAGGCTGGCAATATCCTCAGGCTTGGCCGTGGTCGATTGCTTGTACCCTGGCTTCTCTTCTGACTTCTTGTCGATTGCCTCGGTGACCGTGGTCACGCTGTGCGTCAGCAGAGAGGCCCGGGCATCGGCAGGCAGTGCACCGAGAGAAGGCGCACTGACCGAACCGACCGGCTCGGACAGCACCCCGGCAATCTGGCCTCGGACCATACCCACGCGCTGGAACCATCCGCCAGCCGCCGACCAGCCATCATCGGTCAGCGTACCGAGGAAGTCCTTGAGGCCATTGTCGACATCGCCCTGATCACTGCTCACCTGGGCGAACAGTTGCGTGGCCACCTTCTGCTCCGCCGCGTTCACGATGGTATTGAACTGGTCGGAGTCGACCGCATCCCAGCCAGCGTCGTTGATCGTCGCAGGCCAGCTTCTCACCCAGGTGTCCAGCTGGGTC
This sequence comes from Pseudomonas sp. XP2, assembly GCF_053557975.1. NCBI lineage: Bacteria > Pseudomonadati > Pseudomonadota > Gammaproteobacteria > Pseudomonadales > Pseudomonadaceae > Pseudomonas > Pseudomonas sp. XP2. Next base: position 472,309 of record NZ_JBNRIK010000001.1, on the reverse strand, counting down.
ATCATGCCCATGGCCGCTTCGCGCTTCTTGCCCTGCACATTCACCCGCAGCGATTCCAGAGCCCTGGCCATCGCCTCCGTCTGGGTCTGTGCCGAATACACCGCCACCTTAACGGTGCCACAGAAAGCCGCCCCACCGGCCAGGTTTGTATCGGCGTTGCGGTCCTTGATTTCGAAGACGTATTCCGTGCGGCCATTTACCGTGTTGAGCTTGTCCTGCGTGTTGTTCGCCCTTACTTCGGGAACCGCACCGGATGCCGGGTTGTTGCCATAGATCGAGTTGGCCGCCTTGGCACAATACGACGCCGCCAGGTAGCTGCGGGCGAAATCGCGCAAGCCGTAGAAATTGCCAGGTGAGTTAACCCCTTCGACGATGCCGTTCGGCGACAGCACGCCCATGGCCATGCCTGCTTTGTAGGTGCCATTGGCAAAGCCGACGCCCCACAGGGAAAACATCAACACAATGAGCTGTATGAAAGAGAAGCCGCTTGTTGTGGGCAGCAACACTGCGCCGCCCGCCACGATCCGTACCGGCGTCCACAGCGAGGACCAGTTCTTGCCCATCGCCTCCCCGTCGTTGGCCGTGTTGGTGACACCCATTACGGCAACGTAGGAAACGATCAGCGAACCGATGATGAGGATCCCGCTGTTGAAGAAGCCGAACATCGTCGCGAGGATATTGGCGCTTGCCTGCACAGCGTTGGGGTCGGTGCCTTTGACCAGGGCATCGATTACCGGGCCAAAGATCCTGCCAAGCATCTCGACTGACTGGTCGGTGCAGGCGTTTGCATCGCTGCACGGTGAAAACGGCATCTGAGCCATTGAGAATACCTACCTGAATCGAGTTGCGGACGGTTGATCTAAATCGTTCGCGACGAATTCCCCTTGGAATGCTCCGTCGTCCTTGAATTGAGCTCGCTGCACCCGGTAGGCGATGGCTTACACCGATGCTTTGAGCCTGAGCTCATGATACTACTCTGCAGGCATGATCCTGAAGATATGGAAAACGCGGCAATCTTAAACCACAAATGACAAAAAAATCAAAATAATGCTACGAAAGAAAATTAACAAAATCTGGATCAATACTGATCATGAAGCCGTGCTTTTAACGCCACGGGGAAAGCGACCAACCTGTAAATTCGTGAAAATGCCGAAAATTTGGCTTAAATAAAGAGATATGAGCGCGAAATTTCATAATTAGGCCAAACATGAGGTTTTTTGAACCTTCGGGCTAGCACGTTATTCAGATGCCGGCGGGAGCCCCGTCAACCTGCCTTTTCTGCACAAAAAACGTACAGAAGGCTCTCAATTGAACGGCTTACAGGCTTGTAAAGTTGTGTAAATAGACATTTCACCTACTGGTCAGCACACGAAAGGGGCGGCATGATTGGCCACAACAGCCCGTTTTTAGTGGGCCTCCCGCTCGTCAGCGTCCTGATGAGGGCTTTTGAGGACACAAGCCAGCGCTTGCTCCAGGGGATACCTGATTCAACCAAAAAACCTATTTATCCGACTCAAGCACAAGAAAAATAACAGTAAAAATGCTATGGTCACTCAAGCAAGCGAACCGCAGGGTTCGCGGTGGACTGGCACAGCACGTCAGCGCAGACTCATTCGACCGCCCGCATCAGCCTATGCGCCTGGGTACGGCGAGCCGCACAGGGAAGCAGATGTTGCTGAATGCCGACTGACTCGGGCACGTTCAAGCCCCGTGAAAAAACGACGGACATAGATGCAGCTATCAATACGCGATGCGAGCCGATTCGTGATCGGCGCCGGGCTAATGCGACAAAAGGCCATCGAGGCCTCAGGCAACCCGGCAATCAGCCTTGGCAACGTAGCGCAAGCCGCCCTGCGGGAAGGCCCTGACGGCCAGAAAGTCCGCCAGACGATCGACACACTGGCCGATCAAGCGTCTGAATATTTGCGCAACACGCCTCCCCACACCCTGCGCTCCGAGCGGATAATGCAAAGCAGAGAAGCCGAAGCCAGCGCATTCACAGCCATCCATCGTGCCGTGATCAGCAGCGTGACCCTGGAAATGGCCAGCCCGTCCGGGAGGAGCGGCGCCGAGTCCGAGCTGCGCCAGTCGCTGCTCGATGCACTCGAAGCAATCGACAATACCCCTGGCTCACGGGCAGACAGGGAAGGTTTGCTGGCCTCCGTGCGCGATCAGGTAATCGCGGCCTCCTCCGACGCCGACAGCATGAAGCGGATGGTGCGTGAAAGCGAACAAGCCTACCTGGCTGCCGACCTGGACAAGACGTTCGCCCGCTACGCCAACCCATCGCTACCACGCAGCGAAAGCAGTAACGACTACAGCATGTAAGGATTCAAGCCATGCCGACCCCGCAGGAATTTCAGAGCTTCACCGCCTCCGTGTTCCCTTCCCAGGCGGCGGAGACTGTCATTGCCAAGCAGCCCGTACTGGCCGACTACGGCCGTGAGCTACGCAACGCAATCAGCCAGCTGCCACCTGAAGCCACACGGACGCTGCTCGGCGATTATGGCCAGGCATCCCCGGCGCTCATGACGTCGATCGAGGACTCCATCCTGCTTCGTGAATTTGCCCACGAACGCGTGGCTCAGCAGGCGGACGTCAGCCAGGAGTGGCTGAACGCTGCCGATACGCAACGGACGGGGATCGATGAGTCAGCGGCAGCTGCGGACGACACCTGGAACGCAGAGCCATAGCCTGACAAGCAGGCACAAAAAAACCGGACCTGCGTCCGGTTTTTTTGTGCCTGCTTCCGACTGCGAGGTCGGCCCATCACAGGTTATCGCGAAGCGGTCTTGAACTGACGAGTGCTGTCTTTGCAACCCATGGATGCAACCGTGAACAACACTTCATACCGCGTGTAGGCGCTTGCAGAAACACGTGATGGCCTGGGGCCTTTGTCTACGGTCTTGCTGTAGGCAAGCACCGCATCGCACGCTATCGCATCCACCACCTGGCTGCTGACCTGAGAGGCACGCTGGCGCATACCCAGTTCGAACTGCGCATCATCCAGAACAACCGGCGTACGTGCCGGCGTGGTTGCCAGCGCTACGTGGGCGCCCTGGGACTCTCCCAGCAAGCGCACGGCAATGGTGATGCCGCCGCTGCTCTCGATACGCGGGTATCCGGCAAACCGCGCGGTGAACTTGTCAGCAGCCGCCAACTGGCTGACAGTGCGGCCCACCACTTTGGCCCAGTACTCATTGGGCGGGTTCGAAGGATCATAAGCTGGCGCCCCCCGATCATAGGGCTTGCCCGCCATCCTCAGCTGCTCCTGGCGCAAGAAGTAGCTGGAGCGGCACTTGTTGCTGATCTGCGCGTCCATGGGGCGCCCAGACTTTGCGCTGTAGAGCAGGGCAGAAGCACACTCCAGCTCAAACTGCCCGTTGAGATACAGTTGCTCGCCCGTGCCAAGCGGGCTTGTTGTCGGAACAAGGTTGATCCCTCCCCCACCTGCGCCACCTGCAATCCCGGTAACGAGGCTGCCAGGCATCATCGAGGTGAGCGAACTGACAGCCTCGTCCGAAAAACGAATCTTGGTGGTCCCGTCCGGCATCTGCTCGGTGGTTACACAACCCGCCATCGCCGCAGCGGCCAGCAGGGGCAGGATGAGTTTGCACTTGGTCATGCTCGTGTCCTTACTTGAAAAATCTGCTTGAGCGCGTCAGAAGAACCGCCCCATGTCTTGCTGCTGTGCCTTCACCTTTCGCGTCTCGCGCAGCTGACCCACCACATCGCCCGACCGCATCGCAAAAGCCTCGCCACAAGGCTCGCCGACCTCAGCCACATAGCCTTCATGCACACTCACCCGCACGAACTGGACGAACCTGGCTTGAGCCATGAGTTCGCGCTTGCCCTGTTCGTCGACAAAAATGCCAAGCGCCAGCGGCGGCATGCGAGTGTCCATGAAGTTGACGCTCTCAACCGACAAATACAGCCGGTCGGATACGTAGGCAGCCTCGAAAGGCATGCACCCGGCCCAGGCGGCCTCGAAGGGCTGCACACCCACATACAGGGTGTCCCCTTCCAGCGCAAAGCTGAATCGCCCACTTTGCATGGGCGAGAGCAACATCACGCGGTCGTGCTCAGGATGGCGCAGCACTTCGTCCCGTTTGAAGTTCGCCGTCCAGCGCAAAAAGTTGGCGTACGCCACCACCTGCCTGGCGGCCCGCGCTATCCGGGCTCGCTCATCTGCGCTTATAGCCGGCCCGACATCCTTATGGCCTTGGGTTCCCATCAAATCAGTCCTCGTGCTTTTTGCGCTTTTCCAGCATCCCGAAGAAATCATCAAGAATCTTGTTCAACATCTTTTGCGGCGTATGGCCAAAGTTCTTGGCATGTTCCGACACCCGCTCATGATTGTCGTTGCGCAAGGTGTAGGCATTGGACGGATCTTTTTTCCGGTTACGGAACGAGATCAGCCCAGAACGGCGCGCCATCGACATCATGCGCTCATAATCGGTATGCGAAATGTTGAACTTCTTGCGGATATCGACCTTGGTCAGGCGCTCGTCCGCCTTCATCAGCCGCACCGACTCCAGCATCAGGTTGTGCAACTGGTTGAGCCGCACCAGGTGATTGAAGCCACTGTCGATCTGACCTCGCTCAACGGCACCGCGGTCGGTGTCCGGCCGGGCCAGCCCGCTGGAAAGGTTTTTCAGCACGACTTCATCGGACAGGTCCAGCGGGTTTCGGTTCTTCTTGGTTTCCTTGAAATCGGGCGACTCGCCACTGAGGTAGTAGACCGAGCCCTGCTTGGCTATTTCCACTTCCAGGAACGAGCAGGCAACCATGAAAATGTCTTCAGTGCAGAGCTTGCGCGACACGCCTTGCTGAATGGCTTCGCGGCTCAGGGGTTCGCCAGCTGCGCGCATGGCGGCATGGGTGTGCTTGGTCCGCTGAATGTCCTGGACCATGTTGAAATACGATTTCAGCGGCAGCACCTTGTCGGACAGGTTGACCAGCGGGTGCAACTCTTTGACGGTGTCTGCCAGTACATCCGGCGAGGGGACCAGCAGGGACCGCAAGCCTTGGGCAAGCGACAACAACTTGGTCCCGTCTTTCACTTCATTCGCTGGTCGCATATACGTACCTAAGGTTTTCCAATCCAAAATAGTCTTAAAGTGCCTGCAGGGAGAGCAACACCCTGCTCAAGCAGAACAGCACGGAAGGCTTCGCGGCCCTTGCCTGCTCTTAATCTCCAATCCTGGAAAAGAACCACCTTCGGCACCGCTTGGCAACAATCGGGCAAAGCGAAAAGGCATTACGCCATTTCACACGCCCGCAAACCAGCGAAAGGCATAACCCATCCCTCAAGATGGAAGCAACGGCAATCATTGCGGTGCCAGGCACCCGAGATCGCCGCCTTGACCTGGGTCAAGGCCCATGGACTGAAGCGTCTGCTTGGTAAGCTCCACCTGCGCCTTGATTGACTCAGGGTCATTCGCCATCTGCTGCGCGACAGCATTTTCAATCGGCGACGGGGAGGAAGCAAGATGAGACATGGTGGCCATTACCGCAACCACTACCAATGGCGGAACAACCCAGGCCAATGCAGTCTTGCGCCGGCGCGATCGAGCCTGGCGAGCTGCATCATCGGCGGCCTGTTCGCGCAGGGCCTTGCGTGACGGTTGTGGCGCAGCCACGGGAAGCGAAGCATTAAATGCCGCCGGCTGCAGCTGCCCACCCACCCTTTGAGCTTCATCGCGCTGGAAGTAGTCGTTCAGGGCCTCGTTCAAGCATTGCGCAAGGGCCTGGCGAACGGTGTAGGCAACCAGGGCCGGATCAATGTGGGTCAGCGCGCCCTTGCGATCTGCCTCGGCATGGAATACCAGCTGCAGGGCGGCCAGCTCGTGGTTGGACAGCGCGCCAGTGGCATCCTCGATTGCCAGGCTGACGCTGCCCTTCAGCAAGCGCTGATGACCATCGTCTTCAGCCGTATCAAAACCGGCAACCAACAGGGACAACTGCTGAAACCCCTTGGGAATACGCACGGTCCGGGGCGCCCGCAGCACGTCATGGGGGCTCTGGCTGTCGAACACCACCAGCAAGTGCTCGCCCGAGCCGAAGATGCGGATGCCGGGATCGAACTCGAAGTTCGGCGCTTTGGATTTCATGTACGTTGCTCCTTAAAGTTTCCCAAAGATGTCTTCAAGTACGACGGCCTGTGAAAGGCCCGTCATCATCCTTGGCTTCCCTGTGCGGTGGTCGATGAAGAACGCAGCCGGGACACCCGCCTGTTCCTTGCCGTTGTTTTCGAACGCGGCAAACAGGAACGCCAGGTTGGTGCTCAACTGTTCGACCGTTTCCGGCGATGGCTCAGAGCGGATCTGCTCGTGCTTGCCCAGCACTCGCGCCAGCGTTTTCTGGTCCTTGGCCTGCAGGATAGTGGCCGCAAGCGGCACGCCATCTTCCGGGTTGCCCAGCGCTGCTGAGGGGATCCACTTGATCGAGTGGCCCTTTGCCGCATACGCCCGTGTCAGGTTGTACGCCTCCCGGCAGTATGGGCAGCGGGGGTCGATGATGATGTAGACGGTATCGCCAATACCGCCCTTGCCTTCCTTCACCCCGGCAAGGGAGTCGACCGTCTTCATCGACTCCGGTACAGCCCCTTTGAAACTGCCATCCATTGCTGCGGCCTCACGCACGTTCGGTGCGACAACCGGCGACATCATCGGCGCGGCAGGTGCAACAGCAACGGCTGCAGGAGCAGGAGCAGGCGCAGGGTTGGCGACCTGCGCAGCGCCCGGCAGGAAGGCGTCGGAGATGTTGGCGCCCGATTCGGCATTCCAGGCCACACCGGTGAACAGCACCGCAGAATCCGGGGTGCTGAACAACACCACCTGATGGCCGTTTTTTTCCACCGTCCAGGCAGTCAACCCGCCCAGGCCCACCGGGCGGGCGTTGACGATGCGGCCATAGCGCGATACCCGTTGCGCGGTCAGGTCATCGAGTTCCTGCTGTGCCTGAGTGGCCGGCGCAACGGCTTGAGCGGTGATGAAAGCAGAGAGGTCCGCCGTTTGAGCCGGGGCGGCATGGGCGACTAAAACCCCCGCCGCAAGCACCGCAAGCACGGCAACAGGTCTTGCAAACACACCCTTCATGGCTCAACGTCCTTATTAATAATCCAATACGACCGCATTCTAACAAAAAAGCAGAAAAAGGCACTAAAAAACAAAAAATGGTCATATTGAATGATGACCCTCTGACAGCGAACTGCCGGCTCAGCAGTGCCACTTCATGTCATTTTCTCATCGTGCATCGCCTTCCGTGCCGCGGCTTCCTTCTCTTCCTGGACGGCCTCGTAACGCTTCTTGTCGGCGTCGGTATACTTGTACGCCGACATGGCCTGTTCAAGGCCATTGACTGCCTTGTCCAGCTGGGGCTCCGCCAGCGATGCACCTGCCTTGCACTCATAAAGGAAGTGCGACAGGATGCCCGGCGCCTCCGGGAACCCGGCCTGGCGCCCGATCGTCTGCAGGGCATACCACATGTCCCTGTCGAAAAAGCGCAGCCAGCGCATCTCGGCGGGAGGCAACACGCCCAGGCGCCGCGCCTGGAAGAACATGGCGAAGATGATGGTCCTGACGAACGCATGGGCATGCAGGATCGCACTGGCGTTAGGGTGCTTTATGTATTTCTGGATGATTGCCCGCGGCACCTCCAGTGGCACTTCAGGCTTCAGCCAGGCATAAGGGTCGGCGGCACCAGCGCCTTTACCCCCCTTCGCCGAAGGCGCCTTGAACTGGTCCCAACACCACGCAACCATGTAGTCGCTGTCGGCCATCGCCGCCTTGAAGGCTTCGTCATCGAGCGACGTGTCTGTGGCAACCACCCGTGGCAAGGCAATTGCCACCAGCAGGGTTTCCGCCGCAGACAAGCTGCCAACCCGGGTCCAGTGCTGGCCCAACTGACGCCGCATCACTTCGGTGGCCTTCTCACGGTCGAGCGTCGGCGCCCAGCTTCGGTCCGACTGCGCTTGCCAGCCACTGATCAGCAGATGCTCGTAGGCAAACTGGCGGGAGGTCTGCGACATGCCGAATACTGGGTGGTCCAGTGGCTGGGCGATCAGGTCGAGCTCGGCGAACATCCGCAGGTGCGGGTACTGCGCCTTGTTCTCTTGCACATAGCTCTTGATGTTGTGTGTCCGGGTGAACCTGAGCTTGGGGTGGGTCTTGTTTATGCGCAGGAACATGCGCACCGAAAGCACTACCATGAGTACCAGCAAGAACCCGTTCATGAACAGGGAGGACGAGGTAATTTCGCCCCACGCCACGTTTGAAAAGTCACGCTGGCAGGCGCCCACAATGCCGTCGGGCGCACACATGCGCCCGACCCATTCGTTGATCGACGAAATACCCGGTATGTCCGCAAAGTCGCCAAGCACGCTCGGCAACCAGAGTTCCACGTAGCGGATGTAGGTGTAGGCGGCGGAAATCTTTTCGTGGGCGAAGTACCAGGCACCCCACCCCCCCAGGTAAAGCACCACGATGATCCCTATCAATATCGCGGGATCATCCCACGTGAAACTTTTTTGCCCACCGCCTTGCTGCTTCATTCAACGCCCCTTCTGCCGCCACAAAGATTTTCGCCGGTCATGCCTGCCGTGCCCCTACCTGACCAGCTCTTTGAGGATGTTGTGGGTGGTACGCACACGCCCCACCATGAACACCGCAGCCTGACGAAAAACAGCGCGTACGGTCATTTTCTTGACCACTTCGATGTAGACCAGCCCGAGCGTCATGCACAACGCCAGCGGCAGCAGAAACTTCCACAGCGCCGGCACCAGCAACAACAGCAACCAAGGCAAGGCAGCGCTTGCGTTGATCACGAAGAAACGTGCGGGTGGAGCACTTCTGCTCCAGTGATACCGTCCTGTTGCCATGTTCTTCCCCTGAATTCTGTTGGGTAGCCTTTACGAGAGCGCCCCGGCTCAGCCGTGGCGCAAGTCGCGGGCAGCCGCTTCGTTGATCACGCCCGCTGCCAGCAGGCGGTCCGCCTCGGCAGCAAACGTATGCCCTTCATCGCGCACGAACTCGGCGACACGCTGGGTAACCCGCCCCATGTCGGTCAGGTCCATCAAGGTGTCACGCACCTGCTCGGTGAATTTCAGCCAAGAGCGCGCCGCCGTGCGCTTGCCATCGACCGTTGGCACCAGCTTTTGCGCCATCATGAAACGGCTGGTGTCGACCAGGTCGTAGATGGCCGTCGCCCGTTCCTGTTCGGGGAAGCGGGAGATCATCCGGCGCATGATCGCCGCCACGTCCTTGGCGTGGACCGTGCCGAACACCGGGTGGCCAGTCAGCGACAGCTCGACCGCCGCACGAATGGTTTCCTGGTCTCGCAATTCGCCAATTACACACAGGCCGGGGGCACGCCGCATGGCCTCGCGGTTGGCCCGGTAGAAATCCTTGAAGTGCGTGGGAATTTGCGACTGCACGAAGATCGAATGCTTGCTCTGGATCTTGTCGTAGGTGAACTCGATCGGCTCTTCATGGCTGATCAGGTTGCCCTTGATCGGCGTGTCGTTTTCCAGAATGAAACGGTTGATGGCGGCAAACGTGGTGGTCTTGCCATGGCCCGTGGCCCCGGCCACATAGACGATGCCATCACGCGGCGTGGCCATTCTGACGATGTCCTCGCTCAAACCGACGTCCTGGATTCGGGGCGGGTCATCGGGAATGGCCCGGATGACAATCTGGCACGACGTATCGCCATGGCAGGCAATAGGCGAGGCGTTTACCCGGTAGGCATAACGCAGGCGGGCGCCTCGCGCATCCTTGCGCTGCGGGTCGAACAACTCGTACCGCTCGTTGACCGCCGTCCCGGACACGATATCGGTAGTGGCGGTGTCCCGGTTGGCCGCCATCTTCAACAGTTCGTTGACTTCCCCGACATCGAGCGTACGGCGGGTGACCGCATACAACCGCCCGTACTTCTTCACCACCACCGGCAATGCGGGCTGGATGAAGATATCGCTGACGCCATGGGTAAGGGTTTCCAGCATCATCGCCTTGAACTGGTCGGCGCGGTCGAAGCGAAACGGGTCTTCGTAGCTGGTCAGCCGCTCCAGGCGCTCGATCAGTGCGCCCGGCTCCAGCATCATCACGTCATCGTGGAAGTCCTGCTTCATTGCGGCCCGCCTTCACCGGCAGCGGGCTGCGTGCGCAAGCGGCTGCCACCGGGGGCCGCGAATGCCTCGGCCGCTGCAGGCTGACGGGCGGCGGCCGGCGACGGTGCCGGGTTTGCGGCACGGGCTGGCGCAGCACGTCGCACCGGATCGGCGGTGGTGGAGGTGGCAATCGAGCTGCGCCAGACATTCATGTTGTCGTTGAACTCTGGCAGCGCCGTGATGCGCAACAGGGTTTCGTCCACCGCCATCGACCGCCCTTCCTTGGTAACAGGGATGGCCGCTCCGGAGATGATCGGCAGGGTGACCTGGCCGTGGCGGGCAAACTCACTGAAACGGCGCATGCCATCGATATCGCGGTTCATCCGGTCGAAGCCGTAGGTCAGCATCAGGTTTGCCTGCTCGACGCCTTGCTTCCAGCCTTCACGTACAGCCAGTTTCCATACCCGCTCTTCCTCGTCGGAACGCGGCACCAGCGCAGAAACCAGCGAGGTGCGGTCGAAGCTGGGCAGCGGGAAGGTCAGGTACTCGCGCCAGCTTGGCGGAACGGACGAAAAGCGCGCCTGCGATTCGATCTTGTAGGCCGCCCCCGACAGGCGCAGCGTGTAATCGCCGTCCTGGTTGTACAGGTGGCGCGCCTCGGTGATCACCGGCGGCACCACGCGGTCCTGGATCATCAGGCTGCTGAAGTCATAGACCGTATCGAACTCGCGCTCGCGCACCTTCAGCGCCTTGTTGATGTTGGTGAGCTGCCAGGCCAGGCCAGCCTTTACACCGACCTGCAGCGCGGCATCGAGAATGGCTTCGCCACGGGCTGCCGATGCCTGGTTCTTCTCATCGCGCATGGCCTCGACAGCGGACTTGGCATCGCCGGTGTCGCCCTGCTGCTGAACGTAGGCAGGCTTGTCATAGAGGCGCTCGGCGTCCTCAAGGGTCATCGGGGGCATGTCCATCGCCATGTTCAGCCCCTCCCCAGCGCCAACGGTACCGGCTTGTAGATCAGGCGCAGGGTATTGGTGCTCTTGTCGAGCACCACATCGGCACCGGTGTCGATCTGCGCGCCCACATCCTTGAGCACGTTGATCGGGGTAGCCCTGCGGACCCACACGTTGATGGGCTTGAGGTCCACACGCTTGCCGCTCTCGACGTAGGCATAGCCGTAGCGGCTGGCGAAGGTCTGCAGCAGCTCCTGGGGCTTGCCGATGAAATCGATATCCACCTGGTCGGTGTCGACCGCAGCCTGGCGAGAGGCGGCTTGCACACGGTCAGCGTTCAGGCGCGACACGTAGTTGTGCTGAGAGTTGACCGCTACCGATACCTTGTCGGCGATGATCCGGCTGGCAAACGCCTCGGTGTCGTCGGTGGTCGGTTTGGCAGAACTGGCACAGCCCCCCAGCGCAACCAATGCCAGCAGCACGCCTCCGGCCTTGCAGCAGCGTGCACCCATGAGCATTCCTTTCATTTAAAAACTCCTGAAGTTTGTCATTCTGATCGACCCTGCGCAGGGGCAACCTGCGGCGGCCTGGTTACTGGTAGCTGACCACCAGCCGGTCATGGCGCTGCCGTTCAAGGTATTTGCCCCATTTCACCGCGAGCGGGATCAGGTCTTTCTTGTAGATGTCGTTGAATTTGCGGGTGCGGGAGTGGTAGTTGGCCGCACGGGTCCAGAAGTCCTGACCATTGTTCTCGGCAAGCTTCTGGCGCAGCAGCCAGGCCGCCAGCTCTGCGTTGTAGCAACCGCGCCAGGCGACATCGGATTTGGTAATAGCCGGGTACGAGGCAAATACGCCTTTCGGCCCCCAGTGGGTGGTATTGATCTGGAAGTGGCCAAGGTCGAAGGTGCCGTTGCTGTTCGACACGCTTTGCCCGTTCTTCCCGCTCTCCTTGCTGGAAATGGCCAGCAGCACGTTGGCCGGCACACCCTGGCGCTGTGCGGCCTGCACGACGCAGTCGATATCCGCAGGCCGCACGGCATAGAAGTCGTCGGCCAGCACTTGCGCAGACCACAGCGCCAGCACGGCGACTACCCATTGGAGCCCGTTGCGCGCCATGTTCAGATAATCCACTTCTGATGCTGGAACCAGAACCAGAACGCGCCTTCGACAAACAGTTGCCCGGTCGAGACCTGCCAGCTGCGATAGGACTTCTTCATGCCGAATACCCACAGCGCAAAGCCGATCGACAACCAGTTCAGGGCGATCATGATGCCGGCGCCGGTCGCCAGCATGTAGACGAACCCGGCAACGGCGAAAAGGCTGGCGATGAAAAACGCCCTGGAATGCAGCCGGTGGTTGCGGGCGATACGGTCGAGTTCGTCGCGCTCGATGGTCGTCAGCTGTGCCTTGACGCGCTCATTGCGGTAGCGCGCAGCATGCTCGCGGACCTTTGTGACATTGTCCTCTTCGAACAAGGCGAAGTCACAGTTGTTGCAGCCCCAGCTGTGCAGCACACGCAGCTTGCCTTTCGGGCTCTGCTCAAGCTCCTGATGATCGCCTTCGGTCTTGAGCAGGACCCCGCGCTCGCACTCGGGGCAAGTGGGGCTGAAATTGGAACGCCACAGCGACTTGATGTGCTGGTTGCCCATGCGCAGCTGGTTCACGCCCAAGGCCGCCATGGGCATGGTGATGAACGCGAACTTCGCTGCCTTCTTCCCTGAATCGAACAACCCCATCACGTCACCCTGGCATGCAAAAATTCTAGTTTCTGATTATCTGTTAGATATCTATCGTCGTCAATTTATGACACCAATTAGAATCTGCTTCCGACCAGTGGACGGCGGGCTCGATGCCTACTCATGCGGTTTGTTCTTCATCAGCGCGCGGCATTGCGCCTGCAGTTCATTCAACCGTTCACGCATACCCGCCACATCCTGCGCCTCAGGCGCGGGCGCTACGGAATAGGCCGTTTCGCGAGCGATGGCATCGCAGGCTTCGCGGATGCGTTCTTCGGCGGCCCACTTGTCCGACAGCGATGCAAACCCTTCACCGGCAGCCATCACTTGCATGTCGAGCATTTGCTTGGGCATGACGATTGCCAGTTCACGGGCCCATTCATCGTCCAGCGTCTGCTCGTCCGCAGCCGCAACAGCGGGCACTTCTGGCGCCACCGTGCTCCCGACGATCAGGTCCGCCACCGCCAGAATGCTCGCCTCGATCGCCCCCGGGCTCAGTGGATCCTCCTGGGCTGCCGCTACGGGCGCAGCGGGTGGCGTAACGGGTGTTTCCAGCACCTGCTGCGGAGATGGCGCAGCCGGAGCCGGCTTTTTCAACGCACCGGTCAAATACCCCCCGAGCACGGCGAACGAAGTATCCAGCCTACCCAGCAGTGGCCGGTCGGGGTCTGCGTAGTTGTGTTCGAACGCACTGTGCATACGGGCAAAGGTAGGGTCGCCCTTGACCACCGCCCGCACCCGCCTGGCGAACGAGCCATCTTTCAGGCTGTCGACAAATGCCTGGCGCGATTGCCTGTTCTGCGGAAGGTCTGACGGCTCGGGCGGCTCGACCGGGATGAAATCGTTGATGCGCATTTCTTTCGGTGCCGGGCCGGCTGTGTAGAAGCCCATTCCGCGGATAAGGGCCACACCGCCGGTTTTGCCATTCTGCGATTTCTTGCCGACCAGGAAGGTGAACTCGCCGTTTTCCTGCATGGCGACGTCGTCGTAGTTCAACCGGCTGCGCTGCTCGATGCCAATGTTGTCCGACTGGCGCAGCTTTTCGTTGCCCGCAGTGCGTTCGAAATTGCCCAGCATGGCCTGCGAAGACTCGGCCGCCGCGCCCTGCACGCGCCGCCAGGTTTCCGATTCGGTGCCCGAGGTCAGGCGGCCGACGGCGCGGATGTTGGTGTTTTCCCAGGTGGCATCCGCTTCTTCGGCGCTGGATTTCTTCAGCGAGGAAAAGTCCTGCGCCGCGAAGGTGACACTGAAGCCCAGGCTACGCGCCTGGGCCGGGGCCACGGCGAAGCCGACCACGGCGTAATAGCCGTATTCGTCGAGGATGGTATAGAACGGGAACTTGGAGCCCGTTGGCCGGCTGTCGATGATTTCGCGTACCACCCCTTCGACCCGGTTGCCCAGGCAGCCGGCCATCATCTGCTTGATGCTGCCTACAATCATCTTGCCAAGCATGCGCATGCTGTCAGGTGCACGCTCCAGCGCCGGCAGCAGCACCACCAGCAAGCGGCGGTTGATCACCACATCGTAGAAGTCCACGTCACCGACGCGTGTCTTGAAGATATGGCCGTAGTTGAAGGTCAGGTCGTTGAAGATCCGCCCGAGCTGCATGACGATGTAGCCGTGCTGCTCCAGGGTCTTGGTTTCCTGCTTCTTGAACTTCGCCTTCTGGTAACCCGGCAGCGTCAGCAGGTAGGAGCGCAGCGGGGCCACGATCACATCGAACATCTCGCCGTACTTGCCGCCGTGCTCCCACACCAGTTCTTCGATCACGTTCAGCTCGAAGTACTCCAGGTACTTCTCGGGGGACAGGTTGATGTGACCCTTGTCCCGCAGATAGGTCAGCGGCCGCGTCAGGGCTGCCACGAACATGATCGCCCGCCCCTTCCACATGTCGCCGCCGCCACCGGAGTCATCCATCAGCGACACGATCAGCTCGATCAACATGCCCGACGAGGTATTCCCCATCATGTTCATGTTGTTGGTCACCTTGTCGACCTGCTTCTCGACGAAGTCGCGGCCAGAGGTGATGAAGTTGATGATCAACAGGTCATCTTCGCGGCCGAGGTAGCGCGACAGGCGGAAGATTTCCTTCTGCAGCTTGGGGTCACCCTTGCCGTCGACGTAGATGAAACCCGTGTTCTGCACCAGGGCGTTGAACACGATGCCGAGCAACAGCTCGGTGTTATGGGTGACCAGGCTGTCGTCGGTGATATACAGGTGGTGTGGGTGATCGATCTCGATGCACTGGCAGGGCGCCTGCCCGGCAGCGTCTACCTTCCACACCTCGGCCCAGCCATTGAACTTGGCAGACCCACGCTTCTTGCGCACCTTGGGCAGCATCACCACCACGCCACGCCCCATCAGCTCACGGATGGCATCGGTCGTCACGGTGTGCGCTGCTTCGCTACCATCCTGGCCGCGTGTAAGCACTCGCCACAGGTGGTCACCGGTGGCCTGGGCCCTGCGGCCGTCGCGGGTGGCAATCGTCCAGATCGGCTGAACGCCCTGCTCGATCACCCGCAGCACCGCAGCCTGCTTGCCATCGGGCGTGCACACGCTGTCTCCGACCCGGATGCGGCCCATTTCCACCCAGCCGCCCGGCGTCAGCACCTTGGCATGCTTGGGCTGCGGCTTACCGGAGCCCGTGGTGCCCAACACCAGCTGGTGCGTCCTCAGGTCGCTGTCGCCGGCGTAGATCTGCTCCCGGGTCTCCAGGTCATTGCCGAAAAGGGTAACCCCCTCGCCTTTCTTTTTGCCCTTGTACGAGCCGTCATTGACATCCGCCAGCTTGGGTACCCGGTAAGGGAAATCGAAGGCACGGTTTTCGACATCGACGAACTTTCGCTTGAACACCCAGGCCAGCAGCAACAGCAGCTCACCCGAGAAGGGCACCTTGATCGAAACCAGCGCCAGGATCGGCAGCGCGAAGGTGCCAAACACTGCGCCATCAGCAGACTGGAAAAAATCGCTGAAGCGCTGCCCGGCCAGGCGCGTGTCTTTGCGCCGCCGGCTGGTGCTGACTTCATGCTGACGGGATGCGCCCTTGTACTGAGCCATCTGTCACTCCCTCACACTACGTCTTCGTATGCACTGGCGCTGATGTAGTCAGCGACCAGATCCTTGGCGATGCGCGCAATCACGGACTGCTCCATGTCGTCATCGACGAACTCGACATCCTTGAACGTCTCGCGCTTGAGCCGCTCCACCATGTCCTTGCAGCCACCCGACGGGAAGCGGCGGGCCAGCAATGCGAGCGCGTCCGGGCGCGGCATGTGCTCGTAGAGCATGGTGCGCAGTTTCCGGTCCTCGGCGGTGGTGGTCAGTGCCCACAGGCGCATCGGCCCTGCAGACATGGTGAACAGCTGGCTGTAGGTGGCGTTCTTGGTTTCGAAGCGCGCCAGGAAGGTACAGCCATGCTTGTTGGCCCCGTGCACGAAGTTGACCAGCGCATGCTCCTCGGTGTCGGACAGGCCGATGTTCTTGCGCAGCCAGTCGCGGGTCTCCTTGGTACCCGAGTCGAGGATGAAGGTGGCCGTGGCGATCTTGGTCAGCTGGCCGAAGTCTTCCATCAACTGCGAAGCCAGGATGATCTCCATGTTCCACTTACGGGCCTCACGGCCATCGGTCTGCATCTGCTCCTGCAAGCCCACGTGGCCACCGGTCTTGTGGAATTCGTCCATGCACATGACCTTGTATTCATCCACCAGGTCCGCCACCAGGCGCTCGTAGAATGGCAGGTACTTCTCGGTGAAGAACGGGAAGTCCTCCTTCGAGAAGGCCACCTTCTTCATGAAGCACTGGCGGGCGATCATGTACATCAAGGCCGTCTGCTTTTTCGCCGATGCAGAGCCTTGCAGCGCCACGTCCTGCAGGTCGAGGGCCACGATGCGGGCACTGCCCACGTCAAAGCGGGTGTGATCGGAGAACACCGGGAAGTCACCCACCGCCTCGCGGATACCCAGGATGAAGGCGTCGACCAGGCTACGCCCGACCTCGCCGGACCCCTCGTATTCGGCCCGCACTTCCTCGGTCGACGCCACCGCCACCAGGTCATTGAGGGTTGGCACCGCGTAGCGCTGGGTCACCTCTGCCTCGTACACCATGCCGGCATCGAACATCGCGTCGACCAGCTCCCAGTAGGTAGTCGCCGGAAGAATCCGGAAGCCAAGCTGCGCCACGGCAGTATCCACGACATCGTTGTGCCCCGGCTTGTAGGTTTCCGGGCTGGCCCGCTCGATCTTGTCGTCCTTGCGCCGGTAGGCCAGGTCAACCATCCGGCCGACGAAGTTGCTCATCCCTTCATAGGGTTTTTCGCGCTCGGGCGGCGTCACTAGAATGGTCAGGAAGTTCTTGTTGAACTCACGGTCTTTCGGCAGTGGATAACGTTGGCCCAACGGCGTATCCAGCGGGTTGATGCAGTCTTTCCTGGCATTCTGCAAACGTTTGTACACCACCAGGTGATGAAGCCGGGGGGGCAGGTTGTCGCGCACCAGGTCACAGAAACCGGACGAGGAAATCCCGATGTCTGTGATGCCGATGTAAGGCAGGCCGGTCAGGCCCGGCATCAGGCAGGATTCGAAGTGGTTGTTGTTCATCAGCACCGACTTGCCCGAACCCGGCTTGCCTGCGATCAGCGTGATCCAGGTGGTCTGCTGAGACGAGAAACGCTGGTACTTGAGGATCTTGCCGTCCAGGCTGCGGTAGATGGTCGAACCCTCCTGGAACGGCGAGGCTGGCCGGGTCAGCGGCAGCATGGCCACGGCATCGCCAAGCGGCGCTGCGGCAGGGTCGCCAAGATGCTTGGTGGTCAAGGCCAGGCAGTTGGACTGGAACGCCTGCATCGGGTTGCCGGTACGCTCGATGAACACCGGTTGGCCCCACGACTCCAGCGTGCGCCAGAGCTTCGACTTGCGCAGCGCAAGCTCCTTCACGCCTTTCTCGTCCGGGCTGGCCCAGGTCATGGCGGCAACCTGCAGCTTGACCATGCACTCACCGTCACGCACCCGCTCGCGCAGCTCCTTGGTGGCCAGGTTGATGTTGCGGTTCTGCTCGGAGGTTACCGAAAGCAACTGGGCAAACAGGCTTTTCCAGGCCAGCACGCTCATGCCATCGGACGACAGCATGATCGACACCGAATACGGCAAGGCGCGTGACACACCGTTTTCCTGGGTTTCCGCGCGGTTGAGGCTGTTGAACAGGGTGTTGAAGTATTGCGGCTCTGCCGGTGGAATCGACATCAGCAACGGCGCATACACGCGCGAGCCAACCCGCACGCTGGTAGGGTCGGGCAGCAGACTGGTGCGCTCGCCACTGCCGATTTCAGCCGACGTGACCATGATCTGGCTGGGCAGCGTGGGGTACATGAACTCTGACATGTCCCCACTGCGCTTGCTGGTCTTCCAGCGCATCGGAATGGCGCTGCCCGGAATGTAGGGCTTCCAGGTACGCGGCGTGATGTCGGGGTTCACCTTCGCGCGGATGGCGCGGATTGCTTCACTGACGTCGAGCACATCCGCCGAGCAACCGAACTCGGGGGACGTCAGGTCTTCGGAAATCTTGGTGACAAAGGAAAGGTGGCGGTCCTTGAGGTAGGAAATGGGCCGCAACAGGTTCTGCGCTTCGGCGGTGGCCGGCCATTCCGATGCCTTCCTGAACTCGTTCAGCGCCTCGCGCGCCATCGACCGTTCGGTCTGGTCAAGCAGCGCGGGCCGCGACCAGAACACCAGGTAGCATTCTTCGTCATACACATACTGGGCGTACTTGCTCACGCCCTCGTTGATCAGGTGCCGCACGTTGAGGTTCAACCGCTCGGCAGTTGCTGCCTGCTGCGAGGCGTTCTGCTCCAGCGGCGCAGTCGCATCCAGGTCGCGGCTGAAGACAATCTGCAGGTGATGGCCGCGCACCTTGAAGTACACCGAAAGCGACGCTTCCAGCAGGCTCACCAGGCGCTCGAACTGTTCGCGCCCCAGTACGCTCTTGGTGCCGTTGAAACGTACGATGGACGCCAGTGAACCGTCGTTGGCGACGATGGACTGCCCACCGTCGACCGTTTCAAGGTCGCAATAGTCCTGCACGTCTGCCTTGAGCTGGCTCAGAACCGTCAGGATCACCGCCTCGAGTTTGTTAAACATTTCCTTGTTCTTCCTGTGTAAGGTTCTCAATGGCGAGGCTGATCAGCTCTGCTTCAGGTTGCATCAAGCGAATTGCTTCAGTAGCTGGCCGGTCAATGCCGACCAGTTGCCGGGCAGGAACAAGGCGCGGTTATTGGCCGCGTAATATTCAAGCTGCCCATCCTTGAACGCGCCCTTGGTTGGAAACAGCCGCAGCGGGGCCAACCATTCAGCACGTCTTTCATATTCTTCATCGCTGACAAGTGTTTTGCTTGCGAGGGTTTCGGCCACACTCAATACCGTGATCACTTCTCCGCCGAATACGTCCTTGAGCGTGTCGCCACCGCGAAACTGGAACGCTGCCAACAGGCTGGTCAGTTTCTCGTTGACCGCCCTGTCGCCGAGCAACTCATTGACATAGATGCACCGGGCAATGTTGTTGATCTCGGTTTGTGTCAATTCCTGAACTGCCACGAAAAAACCGGTGCCATTCATGGCGCAGGCACCCAGGTGATGAACCTGGCGGCACAAGTTGCACGCGGTGATCAGGTTGTCCTTGGTGCAATTGTCGGCATTGCCATCCAGTGCATGGAGTTCCTGAAACTTGGCAGACTTGAAACCACAGAAGCGACAGGTGTAATTGTCGCGTTGCCACACTGAAGTGCGCAGAGTGTTGTGCGCTTCACTGAACAGTTTTCGTTGATCATCGTCAGAGCGCCACAGTGGCCGGCGCACGCCGAATACCGGTTGGTTGGCAGTACGGCTGACATAACCACTCGCCAGCGTGGGCACAGTCACTGCCCTGCCCTGCGCAGAGTTTGTTTCGCTCACGTCCGATATCCCCGAAACTGTCTGGAAATTGCGGGGCCTGGCGCCCCGCTTTAGGGTCAGCGGCGCGCAGCCTTAGTTGACCATGGTGTTGCGCATGATCCACATCACGGTGCCGACACCCGCCATCAGGCCACCGATGAACAGGCCGACAATGGCCGACATCGGCTTTTCACGCTCATCCTTCGACGCTTTCCACAGGGTGTACAGCGAAATGGCAACGACCACGAAACCACCAATCGACACCAGCGAGATCAGCAGCGTGGCGCCGCCCTGAGCGGTATTGTCGATGTTGGTCATCACGTCGTCAGCGGTCTTGCCGCCCGAGGTGTCCTGGGTCAGGTCAGTCTTGGTAATGGCAAATGCCGACGGTGCTGCCAGGGCACCGATAACTGCAGTGGTCGCACGAACTTTGGCCGAATCGTAAGCAGCTTTCAGGGTTTTGAGTGCTTTCATGAGTGACGCTCCTTGGGTTTCATATTTCGAAAAGCCGTTACGACCACGGCGTGAAAAGTCCAACCAGATTGAATCCGATTGTGTTGTTGAGTACATCGCTGAACCATTTGAAGTTCCACGCCAGCACACCGCCGATGATCCATCCACTGGCGGTCCCCAGGCCGGCCTGAGTTTGATTGTTGTAATAACCGTTTACCGTCAACCAACCTTTCACCATGGCAATCAGACCGACCACCTGCATGATGCCCAGCAGGGCGAGCGTGGCCAGTTGTGCCTGTTGCTGCAACGTGGTGCCGGTAGAGGAATAGGACAACATGCGCGAGTTGGCATAATCCCCGGTCAACGTTCGCGACATGATCCCCATCCACTCCAGTGTGCCAATGGCCAGCAAAATAGAGCCGATCACCAGTTGCACACAGGCGGAGCCGACAGAAAAACGCTGTCGCCCGGCTACATACTTCAATGCGTTGTCATGGGTAACACCCCAGATTTCAATCAACGCAGCACCTGTCAGGTAAAGACCGATAAGTGCGGCAATACCCTGGCACATCATGATCGCCGTCGGGATTACTTTCCCGATATTGACCAATACATCTACTAGATCGGCAAATCCGGCCGCCATGGCAACGTCCTTGTTTAAAGAGCGGGTGAAGTCACTACAATACCGCTGTCGCGATCAACTGAAAGCACCTTCAATTCGCGCTGCACCGGTGGCAACGTGTCGCCGGCCTTTACGCTGTCTTCACTCTCACCATTCTTCACCCAGGCCCGGTGCCCGACCACGGCCTGCACTTTGTAGCCACTCGATTGCGGAATCGGGTGAGCGCTTCTGGCGTACCCCTGCGACGCGGCAGGTGCTGGCGCCCTGCGCGGCGGCTTGACGATTTCCACACGCTGACGGTTCTGCTCGTAGCTGTTCATGCGCTGGGCCAGCTGGGACATGCTGTTATCCAGGTTCTTGATCTGGCTCAGCAGCAGCTGGGTATTGCGCTGCGATTCCTCACGCACGATCTTCAGTTGCTTTTCACTGTTCTCCTGGGCTTGCAGGGCCGCTTGCGCCTGCTCCCTGGACTTGGCCAGCTCGATGCTCAGCACATCCATGCGTGGCTGTTGTGCCGACTGAGCCTGGATTTGCGCTGTGCGCTTGGCCTTGGCGACCGGCGACGAGGAGGCCTTGATCACGACCACGGCGACCACGATCAGCGCCACGAAGCTACCGGCAAAAACGCCTATGAGTTTTCCGAATGACCAGTTCTTCATGTCGAACTCCTTATCGAGATTGATCGTGAACGTCTTGCAGGAAGAACAGGCCAAAGCCTTTGTTCGCAGGTGTTGCGTAGGTAGCAGGACGGTTGAACCCACGGCGTACTTCCGACGCGATCGCGGTACCCATCTCGCCCACCGACGAACCGATGACCTGCTTGGTCGAAGGCTCGGTCGTGGTCTGGGCCACTACACCGCTGGGGCTGATGATCGTGGTACCTGCCGTCTGCTGGTAAGCCCGACCGTAGCCAGACAGCAGCGAGGCAGCCCCCAGGGCGAAGTAGCGCTCCATGGTGTGGTGGTCCTTGGTCTCGGCAATACCCTGCTTGGCATCATCCTCTCGCAGCGCCACGGCGCTGATGCGCATGGTCGGGCGGGAATCGTTCACCGGTGGCGCCAGAATGGTGAATTTCACACGGATGTTGTCCGGCGCCTGTTCGATCTTGCCGATCAGCTTGGAGCCGTTCCATTTGCCGCCACGAATGGTTGCCAGCACGTCGCCGCCGTCGTCGGTGTTGACCTCCGCATCCAGCGTGGCGTACATGATGGTACCGGTCTTGATGAGCAACTCCCGGTCGGTGTCACCCACGGCCTCGATGTCGTTGGGGTCCTTCTTGTTCTTGTCGTTGCCGGCACGCAACACGCCATCACGTTCGCTGCTGCCAGCACGCTCGGTCGGGTAATAGCTGACCGTGCTGAAGCTGCTTTTTTCGGCGAAGCCTTTTGCGCTTTCAGACTCACCCATCAGTTGCTTGATCGACTTGAGCGTCTCGGCCTTGAGCTCGTTGACGTACAGGTCGCGCTGCTGCTCGGCCTTTTTCAGCTGCTCTTCCAGGCGCAGGCGTTCCTGTTCATCAGACTGTGCGTTGCTCGCGCCGGCGCGCTGGTTCTGGGCGGCCTCGCGGGGCGGCTGCCCCGCCCCGACATAGATCGGCGGCGGCTGCATGCTGGCATCGTTGTACGGCTGCCCGGGCACATTGAACTGGGCATTCTGGCCACGGGCAGCATCCCTGCCGGTGGACTGAACGATATTGGGGTCGAAGCCAGGCTGGTACGACATGCCGCGCTCGGCAGCCTGCTCGGCCTCCAGCGAGCTTCGCTGGTTGCGACGCTCCGCCTCGGCAGCGGAAATAGGGTCGACCGACACCTCGGGCTGCGGTGCACGCGGGACATCCACCGTAGAGGCCTTGCCGACAGGTTCGTCCTTGCTGGTCATGCCGTTGTAGGCCAGCGCCCCCAGCGCAAGCACCACCAGGCCGGCCGCGATCAGCGACACCTTGCCCACACCGGAACCGAACACGGCGTGCAGATTGCGCTGCATCTCATCGGACTTGCGCGCCTTCTTCACGTGCGAGCCAGCCGGCCCGTCGCGGTCGGCTACCAGGTGCTCGTCCTCTTCATCGAAGCCCGAGTCGTTCGGCGGCATGTTGTGATCACTCATTGCAGATTCCCTTGCTCGATGAAGACGGTTACGGCTTGCCCGCCAGTCGTGAACGTGACGCTGTTCTGCAGGCCCGCGTAGCGATACACCGCCACACCGGTGGTGCTTCGCGCAGCGTTGGTGTAGGCCGGGTATTGCGCATCAGCCTTGGCTTTCACGTACATGTTCGGGCCATAGCTCCAGGCCTCGACGCCCTCCAGCCCGGTCACCTTCAGGCGATTGGCCTCTTTCGGCGGCACACCATCCAGGAAGTAGGTCAGCGCATCATCGATACCCGGCATCCTCAGCATTGCCACAGAAGCCGCAGCATCCGGATTACGCCCGGGCACCTTCGCATCCACGCGCATGTCCACTTCTTCCTGGCCGGCAGCCAGGATCAGGATGATGGGCGTGGCCAGCCCGCGCAGGGTGACGGTGACGTTGCCGTAGGCCGCCGCTGTGGCGGGGTCCAGGGTGAGGATGTTGGTCGGTGCGGCAGTGCCGTTCTGTCCGTTCTGACCGCCTCGCTCGCGCCCGTCGCTGAAGAGTTCGCGGTTGATCGACACGTTCTGAATCATCCATGGCTGCCCGGCATAGTCGGAGAACACGATCGACGACTGCTGCCCCTTGCTCAGGCGAACGATGGGTGGCGACACGCCCGGGTCCAGGTTCAGTGCAAGCGTGCGGGTCACAGGTTTGGCCGGGCTTATGTAGGCCGTGGCTTTCTGCTTTTCACGCTCCAGCCATAGCTGCTTGATCAGCTCTACCTGCGACGACGTCAGCTGCGAATCCTGAACGTCCTGTACCGTGTCGCTGATGACATCTTCCGGCCGCGGGTAGACCACTTGAGCAACACTGGATACTTGCCGGCCCAAGCCATTCATCGGTGGCTGGGGCGGAGCTTCGCCAGCTTGCGTCGCGCCAATCTGCCCCATGCCACCCTGGGCGGCCGGCGCTTCTGGCGCCTCGTTGGCAAATGCCGGCATGGCGATAGCGCTCGCAAGCAACGATGCGATCAGATGCTTCTTCATGGTCACTTCCTTGAGGTGTACGGCGACAGCTGAACAGAATCGACGGCGATGCCTTTGGTGTTGGTGGCCGAAGCGGGGATCTGGACGATGGTTACGGCTGCGAGGAAATCCTGGCGCGAGCGTGCTTGCTGATCACCGCCGACATAGAACTCGATGGCAATCGGCACCTGTACCACCCAGTAGTTCTGCCCGCTCGCCAGCACACCGCTTTCTTCGACCTGGGCCACCTGGGTGGCCATGGCCCGCAGGATCATCCGCCCCTTGAGCACGCGCTCCAGGTTGCCGGAATCGTCAAGCGTCTTCAGGAAGGCCTTGCGCCCCTCATCGGTGTACCAGCGCGCACCTGCGGCATTGAGGTTGGAGCGGTAGTTCACATAGTCGTAGGAGTACGAGTTGACCACCGCATCCTTGGCGTACTCGGCCAGCGTCGCAGGGGTGACGCGCGGGTTGCTTTCAGTGGAGACTTCACAGATGGCATGGTTGTCAATCGTCGGAATCCAGCGGTACTTCGGGTACCAGAACACCACCGCCGCGATGGTTACGCCGAACACGCAAGTCAGGGCCAGCAGCTGCCCCCAGACGCGCTTGTTACGGCGCTTGAGATCCAGGCACTCCAGCTGCAGACGCTTGACTTCCCTGACGGTGGCTGCGGCCTCACCGGGCGTTTCGTCCAGTGCCAGCTCCAGCAGCTTTTCTTCATCGGTGCCCCGCCGGGCCTGCGGCGCATCACCATCAGGGGTTCCGTGTTGGGTTTCCTTACTCGACATTGCGGATTTCCCCTGTCGTTCCGTCGTAAATGCAAATCGAGTCGGTTCCGTCATAGAACACGACATTTTCAAAATTCGTTTGCGTCACCAGCCAGATGGCGGCCACCGCTACACAAGGCAGCAAGCCGATGCAGGCCCACTCCCCGATATCCAGCAAAACACCCAGCAACCGGTTGTAGCGTCGTAGCGCGCGAACATCCACATCCTCGCCCGCACCGCTGCCCCATGACGTTGTGGTTGGTCCCAGTTCGTCCATATCTCGCTCCATGAAGCAGCATTTTCATCCAAGACTTAGAAATGTGCAACAGCGAAATTTTGACAGATTGGGTTAATACCTGCAATCCGCGACGCATTTCTGCACACCAATGTAAAAGCTTTTGACGCTAAATACCCAAAATAAAAGCGGGGCGCCGGCCAATACGGCCACGCCAAAATCAGGGCTATAGCCCTGATTACACTGGGGAAATCAACGAATTAGGTGGTGTTTACTGCACCTCGCCGGCATGCACAACAGCGCTGACCGGCCTACTCTAAAAAATTACCGTCGACCTATATTTTCGATGTGCAAAACCTGACCATTCGGACATTTAAAATGGCTGAAGTCAGCGGTCGGAAAAATGTGCGAAAAGCCCTGAAGGCCACGTAAACCGTGATCTCCAGCACCTGATCAGGAAGATCGGCAGGGTTGATGGCGGGGTTTGCAGCGTATCCTCCATGACAAACCTGAATCTTGGTCCAGCCCTCCTCCGTGAGTATCCATAGAACTGAGCGCTACTTTTACTAAAACCCTTGTAAAACAAGGGATAAATCCATTTTTAAGCCACACACCAAACAGTAGATTGCGGCAACCGCTGGCGGAATCGCCCGATGCTCAAGGGCGGTTTCTTCTACCCAAGGTACTGCCTTGGTATGGCGAAAACGTGATTTTCCACCATCTACACAGTTTTGTGCGATAGCGGCTTTTTGCCATCAGGACGGCAGATGGTGCTCATTGCACTTTGGCATCACTCAACAGGCCCGCAATCAATGACATTCGCCGTTCGAAATAGTTGAGGGCCCGGGAGAAATAATTGCAAAACGCTATCCTGTAACGCCGCGTGAGGGCTCACGCACCGTGCTCTGCCCACGCCTCCAGCTGCACTGGCGGGCGGCTCAGCAACACACCCACGACAATGGCAAACACCATGGCGGCAATGCCTGCGACGTGCAGCACGCTCTCAAAACCACCGATGAACGCCTGCCGAGCCAAGGGAGCAACCTCGGCACGCAAGGCGGGATCCAGCATGGCCAACGCGGCGGCCAGGTCACCGGCAGCCACTCGCGTGGCCATCGCTGTAACTTCTCCCAGGTGCGCTGGGGCCACCACTGCCATCGCCTCCTTCATCAACTGGCCGGTACGGGCGGCCAGCACTGCGCCCAGTACACCTATTGCCAGCACGATCGCGCCGAACCGCGTGGTGGTGCTCAGCCCCGACGCCATGCCAGTACGCTCACGGGGCACACAGGCCATGATGTTCTTCTGCGTATCGCCATTGAGCAGCCCGGCGCCCGCACCTAGCACCAGGCTGGCCACTGCAAACGCGCTGTAGCCGCCATGGTTTGCAGCCCAGGCACACAACAGGTTGCCTACCCCCACCAGCATCAGCCCAAGCGCAAACACCTGCGCAGCGCTGCAGTGCGCGGCCAGGCGCATGCCAACCCGCGGCATCAGCAGCATGGCCACGGCGAATGGCAACATGCCCGCACCCGCGGCCAGGGCCGACAGCTGCAGGCCGTTCTGCAGGTACAACGGCAGCAGGGTCATCATCACCTGGGCGCAAGCGGCGTAGGCGAACATGCCCAGCAAGGCACCGACGAAACGCGCACTGCGCATCAGCCGCAGGTCGATCATTGGCCGCTGCTGGCTGCGCTCGACCATGACGAACACGCCGAACAGGAAGGCGCTGATCACCAGCCTACCTAGCGTTTGCGCACTGCCCCAGCCCACCTGGCTGGCATCGATCATCGCCCAGATCAGGTAACCCAGGCCGCCGGCGAAAGTCAGGCTGCCCCATGGGTCGAGCCGGGCCGCCGCACTGTCGCGAGACTCATCGACGCTGTACAGCACCATGACCGCGAGCACTGCCACCAACGGCAGGTTGATGTAGAAGATCCAGCGCCAGCCCAAGGTACTGGCGATTATCCCGCCCAACAGCGGCGCGAAGGTGATGGTGGCACCCATGCAGGCACCCCAGAAGGCCCAGGCGCGCATGCGTTCCTGCGGCTCATGAAAGCGGTTGCCGATGGCGGCCAGTGCCGAGGTCAGCAACAACGCTGCCCCCACACCCTTGGCGGCCCTGGCCATGTCAAGGAACAACAGGCTTGGCGCTGCACCACAAGCCAACGAAGCGATGCCGAACAGCACCAGGCCGAGCAGCAGCATGCGCCGCCTGCCGAAGCGGTCGGCCAGGCTACCGGCAGGCAGCAGGCAGGCAGCAAAAGCCAGCAGGTAGGCGCTGACCACCCACTCGATATCGGCGAACGAGCCCGCCAGGTCACGGGCGATACTGGGCAGACTGACCGCGACGATGTTGGTGTCGAGAATGATCAGAGCGCAGACCAAGGAGGCAGTGAGCAGGGTGAAACGTGCAGAGGGCATGATAAGGCTCCGGAAGCAGAGCGGGTTGGCTTGGCGGTACGGTCAAATTGCAGCATCGCCGGGGGCTGCTTTGCAGCCCATCGCAGGCAAGCCAGCTCCCACAGGTTTTGCCTAACCTTCGCGAGCGGTGCAGCCCCCTGCAAAGCAGTGCCCGGCTATTCCACAAGCGGCCTTTACCCCCAAGCCACCAGCCTTGTAGTGTTGGCCTCAACCATAACGCCGCCAACCCAAAGCGTTGTTAGCCCCGGCGGCCTGCGTCATTACCCTGTAGGTAACACCCATGGAAATCCGCCATTTCCGCTATTTCCTCTGCGTCGCCCGTCACGGTCATTTCACCCGTGCCGCCGAGCAACTGGGGATCGCCCCGCCCACTCTCAGCCGCCAGATCCAGGACATGGAGCGCGAACTGGGCGTACGCCTGTTCGAGCGCAGCCAGCGCGAGGTCAACCTGACCGCCGCCGGCCAGGCATTGTTGATCGAGGCGGAGCACGCCGTGCGTCAGTTCGATGCGGCGCAACTGGGCGCACAAAAGGCCGCCCGTGGCGAAAGCGGGCGTATCGAACTGGGCTACGTGGCTTCAGCCGCCTACTCGGGCATGCTCCAGCAGCAAGTCAGCCGCTACAGCGAAACCTGCCCTGGCGTGCGCCTGAATATCCGTGAACTGCCCATGGCCGAACTGCCCGGCATGGTCCGCGACGGCTTGCTCGACCTTGCCTACGTGCGCTCACCGATGGAGCTGCCTGACGAACTGGAAGCCATCGCCTTGCACCAGGAAGGTTTCGTCCTCGCCCTGCCCGCCAGCTCGCGTATCAACGAAATACCGCAGATCCCGGCCTCGCGCCTGGCCAACGAATCCTTCATCCTGCCCGAGCAAATTTCCGGCACGCTGGAAGTGGCCGCGCAAGGTGGTTTCGTCCCCAGGCTTGGCCCACAACCCGGCAGCCTGGTGGCAGTGATTACCTTGGTATCACTGGGGCAAGGCGTTGCCGTCGTCCCGGAATCGGTGGTGCAGCGCATCAACCTGCCACAGGTGAATTACCGGCGGGTCGTCGATTGCCAAGCTAGCTCGTGGCTAAGCCTGGTTCACCGGCGCTTCGAGAAAGCGCCGGCGGTGATGAGGTACATCGAGATGATGACGGCCTGACCGTCGCCCTGAAAAACAAAGGGCACCCATCCTCGGGTGCCCTTCGCCCTACCGCCAGGTGAACTGAATCACCCCATCGACCGCGCCCCCACAGGTTGCACATGGCCGCGCGAGGTAACGATCCCCAGGAAGGAAATCACGATCGCCAGGCCCAACGTAGAACTTACCTCTACCCGGTGCTCGGGCGTGTACATCATCACCGCCAAGGCCCCGGCAATGAAGATGATCACCGCCCAGGTCAGGTACGGGAACAGCCACATGCGGAACTTCAGCTCGGTGTTCTCCCGCTCCAGGCGGCGGCGCATGCGCAGCTGCGAGATGGCGATGACCATGTACACCAGCAGGGCGATGGCCCCAGAGCTGGCCAGCAGGAACTCGAACACCCCCTTTGGCGCGAAGTAGTTGAGAACGGCGATAGCTGCCCCGATCAGGGTACTGCCAAACACGGCAGCGCGCGGTACGCCAACCTTGGAGGTCTTGTTGAGGAAGGCCGGGGCGTCACCGCGCTTGGCCAGGGAATACATCATCCGCGAAGCAATGTAGATCGACGAGTTCATGCAACTGGTCACTGCCACCAGCACCACCAGGTCGACCATGAACGCTGCGTTGGGAATGTTCATGATTTCCAGCGCACGCTGGTATGAGCCCACCACTGCCAACTGCGGATCGTTCCACGGTACCACCGAGATGATCACGAAGATCGACAGGATGTAGAAGGTGCTGATACGCCAGATCACCGAGCGGGTGGCTTTGGCGATGTTGCGCGACGGGTCGCTGGACTCGGACGCGGCGATGGTCACTGCCTCGGTGCCGATGAAGCTGAACATCACGGTGATGAACGCACCCACCACCGCCGACCAACCTTTCGGAGCGAAGCCGCCATATTCAGCCATCAGCCCGCTCAGGCCGCTGACCTCGCGGTTAGGCAACCAGCCCATCAACGCGGCAAAGCCCAGGCCGATGAAACCCAGAATCGCCGTAACCTTGAGGATGGCGAACCAGAACTCGAACTCACCGTATTTGGCCACGCTGAACAGGTTGGTGCAGGCCAGCAGCAGCACCGAAGCCAGCGCGAAGATCCAGCTGTCCACCTGCGGGAACCAGGCATTCAACACGTGCCCGGCAGCCAGCGCTTCGATAGGGATCACCAGTACCCAGAACCACCAGTACAGCCAGCCAATGGTGTAACCAGCCCAGCGGCCGATGGCCTGGTCGGCGTAGGTGGAAAATGACCCGGTATCAGGGTGTGCCACGGCCATTTCGCCGAGCATGCGCATGACCAGTACCACCAGGGTTCCGGCCACGAAATAAGAAACTATGGTAGCTGGCCCGGCCGCCGCGATGGCGTGGCCAGAGCCTACGAAAAGTCCGGCGCCGATGATGCCGGCGATGGACAGCATCGTTACATGACGAGGCTTGAAACCTTGTGCAAGGTTGCCATCAGATCCCACGGTGCTCATTGATGTTGTTCTCTTTTTGCTGACACAAGGATGGACGGGCAGGTGTAGGCGAAAATATCTCCTTTCAAATCAGTAAGTCGACAGGTTGCTCGCGCGCTGTTGTTGATCTTTGGCGCGCATCACAGAGCAACATGTCCGTGCGGTTCGGGCTTCATTTAAGCCTTGCAGGGCTGCGGGAAATTACACGAGAACGCCCCGGAACTGTTCGATCACGACAGGGCAGTTCCATTACCGCCAGATGTCGCGAATGGCATGCCCGATCGCGCCACCTCGCCATCTGGAGCTTTTGTTTTTCATCTGGATGTGGGTTGCCAGTGCCGGCCCAGGCGATTTCAGCTACTCACAAAAAAGCCCCGGTCACCCGGGGCTGTCTTTGCACTGCGGGCCTGTAACCGCCTCAACGCACCAGGCAAGGCCGCTTGTTATCGAAGCGCCAGCCCGGGATCAGAAACTGCATCGCCACGCTGTCATCCCGCGCCCCCAGCCCCATGTTGCGGTAGCACTCATGGGCCTTGGCCAACTGGTCCTCATCCAGCTCCACCCCCAGCCCCGGCCGGGCCGGGACCCGCACATGCCCGTCGACAATGCGCAGCGGCTCACGGGTCAGGCGCTGGCCGTCCTGCCAGATCCAGTGGGTGTCGATTGCGGTGATCTCGCCCGGCGCCGCCGCCGCCACCTGGGTGAACATCGCCAGCGAAATGTCGAAGTGGTTGTTCGAATGCGAACCCCAGGTCAGCCCCCAGTCATTGCACATCTGCGCTACCCGCACCGAGCCCTGCATGGTCCAGAAGTGCGGATCGGCCAGCGGAATATCCACTGCCTGCGACTGGATCGCATGGCCCATCTGCCGCCAGTCGGTGGCAATCATGTTGGTGGCGGTGCGCAGGCCGGTGGCACGGCGGAACTCGGCCATCACCTCACGGCCCGAGTAACCGTTCTCGGCGCCGCAGGGGTCTTCGGCATAGGCCAGTACGTGATGCTTGTCGCGACACAGGGCAATGGCCTCTTTCAATGACCAAGCGCCGTTAGGGTCCAGGGTGATACGCGCTTCGGGGAAGCGCTCGGCCAGCGCCGTCACAGCTTCCATCTCCTCTTCGCCACGCAGCACACCGCCCTTGAGCTTGAAGTCGCTGAAGCCATAGCGCTGCTCGGCCGCTTCGGCCAGACGCACCACCGCTTCCGGGGTCAAGGCCTTCTCGTGGCGCACGCGGAACCAGTCGTCATCGGCATCGGCCTCGTTGCGGTAGGCCAGGTCGGTGTGTTGACGGTCGCCGATGTAGAACAGGTAACCCAGCATCTTCACCGCATCGCGCTGCTGCCCCTCGCCCAGCAAGGCTGCCATAGGCACGTTGAGGTGCTGGCCAAGCAGGTCGAGCAGTGCCGACTCGATGGCCGTTACCGCATGTACGGTAATGCGCAGGTCAAACGTCTGCAGGCCGCGACCAGCCGAGTCACGGCTGGCAAAGGTCTGGCGCATGGCATTGAGCACGCGCTGGTAGTGGCCGATCGGCTGGCCGAGCACCAGGTTGCGGGCGTCTTCCAGGGTCTGGCGAATGTTTTCACCGCCAGGCACCTCGCCCAGCCCGGTATTGCCAGCGCTGTCGCACAGCACTACCACGTTGCGGGTGAAATACGGGCCATGGGCGCCACTGAGGTTCAGCAGCATGCTGTCATGGCCGGCCACGGGAATAACGCGCAGGTCGGTGACCACCGGAGTGCTGGTATGAACGGCGGGATTGGTCTGCATAGTCATGATTGTTGTCTCGCAGTCATCAGTGGGTATGGCCCAGGGCCGAGGGGGCCTTGAGGTCATCGGTAGGGGCGCCCTTGGGGCGAGTGCGTACAAAGAAGATGGCAATGGCCGCCAGCACCGAGGTCACGGCCAGGCCGTACAGCCCACCCTGGATCGAACCGGTCTGCTGCTCCAGCAGGCCGAAGGTGGTGGGGGCAACAAAGCCGCCGAGGTTGCCGACCGAGTTGATCAGGGCGATCACTGCCGCCGCGATGCGGGCATCCAGGTAACCCTGCGGGATCGGCCAGAACAGTGACGATGCCGACTTGAACCCGATGGCCGCGAAGCACACGGCGACAAAGGCGAACACCGGCCCACCGGTGGTGGACATGAACATGCCGATGGCGGCGACCAACAGGGCACCGGCTACCCAGGCCTGCTGGAACTTCCAGCGCGCAGAACCAGCGGCAAAGGCGTACATGGCCAGGATCGAGATCAGCCACGGGATCGAGTTGAAAAAGCCGACCTGCAGGTCGCTGAGGTCACCCATGCGCTTGATGATGCTAGGCAGCCAGAAGGTGGCAGCGTAGATGGTCAACTGAATGCAGAAGTAGATCACGCAGAACAGCACGATCTGGCGATCCTTGAGCAGGGTCCAGGCCGATGCCTTGACTGTACCAACGGCTTCACGCTCACGTTGCTCACGGTCGATGGCGGCCACTAGCGCGTCCTGCTCGGCCTGGCTCAACCACTTGGCATCTTGCGGCTTGGAATCCAGCCAGAAAAACACGAAGAAGCACAGTGCAACCGAGGCCATGCCTTCGATGAACAGCATCCACTGCCAGCCATGCATACCCAGGCCCTGAATCTGCATCAACGCCCCGGCCAGCGGCCCGGAAATCAGCGAAGCCAGCGCCGAACCGCTGAGGAAGATGGCAATCGCCTTGCCGCGCTCGGCGCCTGGCAGCCAGCGGGTGAAGTAGTAGATCACCCCAGGGAAGAAGCCCGCCTCGGCAACCCCCAGCAGAAAGCGCAGCACGTAAAACTGGGTTTCGTTTTGCACAAAGGCCATGGCCGTGGCTACCAAGCCCCAGGTGAACATGATGCGGGTCAGCCAAAGCCGCGCCCCCACCTTTTGCAGCAACATGTTCGAAGGCACTTCGAACAACGCATAACCAATGAAGAACAAGCCGGCGCCAAAGCCATAGGCCGCAGCGCTGATGCCCAGGTCGCTTTCCAGGTGCGGGCGGATGAAACCGATATTGACGCGGTCGAGGTAGTTGACGATGAACATGATGACAAACAGCGGCAGGACATGACGCTTGACCTTGGCCACGGCACTGGCCAAGGCGTCACTGTCGTGCCGGGCAGACGGAGTGAGGGTGTCGTTCACTTGCAAATCTCCCACTAATTGTTTTTGTGCGGGTCTGGGTTGTCTGACATGGCAGTGGGGATGAGCATATGCGTGGCGATGTTGTACGACAAGATCAACAATGTCGGTAAAACAGCAAAATACAAGCTGTCATAATGTAAACATGCTGCGATCTTTCAAAAACAGCGAAGCTAAACAGCAGTCTGAAGGCACAAAAAATCGGCAAAAAATAATTTGATGGTTTAACTTGTCGTACAAGTTAAGCGCGAAACGGATCACAGCATGGAACCCGAAAACGCCCGCAAGCACGGCCACAGCCGCGCCCATGACCTTGTCTCCAGCCTGACCCAACAGATTTTGCTGGGCACCTTCAAGCCGGGCGACAAGCTGCCTTCAGAGAACACGCTGGTGCGCGAGCACGGGGTCAGTCGCACGGTGGTGCGTGAGGCCTTGTCCAAGTTGCAGGCCTCCGGGCTGGTGGAGCCGCGCCACGGTATCGGTACCTTCGTGATGGCGCGCCAGGCCCAGGCCGGGCTGCGTATGGCAGCGGAAAGCGCGGCGAATGTGCGTGACCTGCTGGAACTGCGTATTGGCCTGGAAGGCCAGGCCGCCGCCCTGGCTGCGCTGCGCCGTGACGAGGGGCACCTGGTGCGCATGCGCCAGGCGCTGGATGACTATCAGGACCTGGCAGCCGCCGGCGACAGCTGTATCGAGCCCGACCGACGTTTCCACCTACTGATTGCCGAGGCCACCGGCAACCTGTACTTCACCGAAATGCTGCTGCACCTGGGCAACAGCCTGATCCCGCGCAACCGCATGGCCCTGGCCGAACGCGGCGGGGCGAAGCTGGCGCGGCAGGCGTACCTGGCCAACCTGGAGCACGAGGCAATCCTCAATGCCATCCGCCGGCAAGACCCGGACGCAGCGAGGGCGGCGGTCTGCCTGCACCTGTCCAACAGCCGCGACCGTTTGCTGCCGGGCTAGGGGCCGCTGCGCAGCCCTTCGCGGGTGCGCCCGCTCACACAGGTCCCGCGTATGGGCAGGGCCTTTGGGAGTCCAGCCTTCACCAGGTCAGGCAGATCTTGCCGAAATGCCGGTTGCTTTCCTGGTAGCGGAACGCTTCGACGATCTGCTCCAGTTCGAAGTGCTTGTCCACCACCGGCCGCAGGCCGTTGGCATCGATCGCCCGCACCATCGCCTGCTGCTGGGCGCGGCTGCCCACCAGCACACCTTGCAGACGAATCTGCCGCACCAGCGCCTGCACCAGCGGCAGCTGACCGGCCACGCCGGTAAGGATGCCGATCAGCGAGACATGCCCACCGATGCGCGCGGCAATCATCGACTGCTCCAGCGTCGCCGGGCCGCCCACTTCGATCACATGGTCGACACCGCGGTTGCCGGTGAGCGCGCGCACCTTCTCACCCCAAGCCGGGGTGCTCTTGTAATTGATCAGGTGGTCGGCGCCCAGGGCCTTCAGGCGCTCCAGCTTGGCGTCGCTGGACGACGTGGCGATCACGGTGGCGCCAGCCAGCTTGGCGAACTGCAGGGCGAAGATCGACACACCACCGGTGCCTTGCACCAGTACCGTGTCGCCAGGTTTGAGGTGGTCGTCGCTCATCAGCGCACGCCAGGCGGTGAGGCCTGCGGTGGTCAGGGTAGCCGCTTCAGCGTGGCTGAAGCCCTTGGGGGCCAGGGTGAACGCGGTGGCACGGGCAGTGACCTGCTCACGGGCATAACCATCGAGGCCGTCGCCGGGTACCCTGCCAAAGCCTTCGACGTTGGCCTGGCCGTCGAGCCAGTCGGGGAAGAAGGTGCTGACCACATCGTCGCCCACCTGGAACTCGCTGACACCTTCGCCCACCGCAACCACTTCACCAGCGCCATCGGCCATGGGGATACGCCGCTCGCTCGGGCCCCACATGCCGCTGACCACGGCAAAGTCGTGATAGTTGAGGGAGCTGGCGTGCAGGCGCACGGTGATTTCGCCGGCCTTGGGGGCAGCGGCCTCGCTTGTGCCGACCTCGACCTTGTCGTAGCCGCCGCCGGGTTGTACGTAGATGGCCTTGCTGGTCATGGGTGGGTCTCCGTATCAGAGGAAAGAATGGGGTTCAGCATAGACAGGTTCGGCCCTTTCGCGGGCACGCCCGCTCCCACAGGGGCACCACAGCCCTGAGACTCGCGCAATACCTGTGGGAGCGGGCTTGCCCCGCGAAGCAGGCGACGCGATGGATGGCCCCGGCTGCGCCGGGGTTCGCGGGACAAGCCCGCTCCCACAAAGTCATTGCTAAATCAGTAAATCAGTTGGGCTGCGCTGTCGCGCAGGGAGCAAGTGCCATTGTGGGAGCGGGCATGCCCGCGAAGAGGCCCGCATTGCCAACACAAAATCAGCCCAGCATCACCTTCAGTGCCCGGCAATCGGCCGCATGCCAGTCCGCCAGCTCCGGCCATGGGTTATCCGGCAGGTTCACCAGCACCGTGCGCGCACCCGCTGCACGACCGCAGTCCAGGTCAAACCGGTAATCCCCCACCATCACCAGCTCGCTCGGCGCCACGCCCCAGGCACCGGCAATTTTCAGCAGCCCATCCGGGCTTGGCTTGGGCGCCGCTTCGTCACGCCCAAGAATGTGCTCCACCGGGAAGCAGTCTGCCAAGCCGATGGCCTCCAGCGTCACATGCGCCAGCTCGCGGGCATTGCGGGTCAGGATGCCCAGCCGGCACCCGCGCCCGGCCAACTCGCGCACCAGCTCCACCGCCCCGGTGGCCGCCGTGGAGGCTACCGCCAGGTCGCGTTCGTGCTCCAGCAACCAGGCATGCTTGGCCGCCGCTTCGTCTGCCGGCAACGCCGCCAGGTGGGTGAGGATGTCGTGCTCGGCCGGTATCTCCAACGCCACGCGAATGGCGTCGAAATCATGCACGGCCACGGTCAGGGTACCGTCCATGTCGAACACCCAGTGACGCACCTCGCCCAGGCTCATGCCCAGTCCTTGCGATGGCGAATCAGGCCTTCCTGGCTCGACGATGCCACCAGTTGCCCGGCCTGGTTGAAGATGCTGCCGCGGCAGAAACCGCGGGAGTTCCCGGCCCAGGGGCTGTCTGTTGCGTACAGCAGCCACTCATCGGCGCGCAGGTTGCCATGGAACCACAGCGAATGGTCGAGGCTGGCGATTTGCATGTCGCGCTGCCACACCGACTTGCCATGCGGCAGCAACGCCGTGGTCAGCAGGCCGAAGTCCGAGGCATAGGCCAGCAGGTACTTGTGCAGGGCGGGTACGTCGGGCAGGTTGCCGTCGGCGCGAAACCAGGCGTACTTCACCGGGTCGCCGGGCTTGGGGTTGAACGGGTCGCGCTCGGTGACCGGGCGGATCTCGATTGGCTTGGCGCACAGCACTTTGTCGCGAATACGCTCGGGCAACTGGTCGGCCATGGCGCGGGCCAGCTCCACCTCGGTGGGCAGGTTTTCCGGGCCGACCACGTCAGGCATTTGCGCCTGGTGCCCGAAACCTTCCTCGTCGTACTGGAACGACGCGCTGCAGGTGAAGATGGTCTGGCCCTTCTGGATCGCCGTCACCCGTCGGGTACTGAAGCTGCCGCCATCGCGCACGCGGTCCACCGAGTACACCACCGGCAGGCTGGCATCGCCCGGGCGCAGGAAGTAGCCATGCAACGAATGCACATGGCGGGCGTCCTCGACTGTCTGGCTGGCCGCCGACAACGATTGGCCCAGCACCTGCCCACCGTACAACTGACGGAAGCCCAGGTCCTGGCTGCGTCCACGGAACAGGTTCTCCTCGATGGATTCGAGGCTCAACAGGTCGACCAGGTCGTCCAACACATGACTCATTGGGGGTTCTCCTCGCAAGGCAACACGTCTCTACAGCGCTCGTTATGAAGGCAAATGATACAGGGTTTGTCATTCTTACCGGGCATGGCCGTGCGTTCAGGCGCGCAGGGTGCGCTCCCAAAGCGCGCGGTCGATGCGGTACAGCACATGCGGGCGCAACGGGTGCCCCACGGGCAGGCGGGGGTGTTCGAAGCTGCCGTTCAGGTCCTGCTGCATGCCGATGGCCTGCATCACCTTCTGCGACGGCAAGTTGCTCTCGCTAGTGAACGACACCACCTCTTCCAGGCGCAATTGGGCGAAAGCACAACGCAGGCAGGTCCACGCCGCCTCGCTGGCAAAGCCCAGGCCCCAGTGGCGGCGTGCCAGGCGCCAGCCGATCTCCACCGCCGGGGCAAAAGGCGCGTCGAAGTTGACATTGAGCAACCCGGTCATGCCGATGAATGCGCCACTGTCCTTGCGCTCCAAGGCCCACAGGCCAAAGCCGTACTCATTGAAATGCCCGCGTACCCGGCCGATCAACGCTGCCGCCTCAACACGCGTCAGCGGCGCCGGAAAATAGCGCATCACCTGTGGGTCGGCGCACAGCGCGGCGAACTCGCGCAAGTCATCGTCATGCCATTGACGCAGCACCAGCCGTGCGCTTTCCAGTTCAAGAATGGGGGTCATCGTGCCTGCTCCGGTTTACCGCCTTGCAGTTTACAGCGTAGGCGCGGGCGCGGGGTTCACCCAGCCGGCAGCAGCCAAATGCAATTTTCACACGCCCTTCACCGGTCCCCGACAGGCCACTTGGCAGGATGCTGCCATCCACCTCCGCGCCAACCGCGGCACCGCCAACGGAGCAACACATGCTATCGAGCAACACCCTGGGACACCCTGCCATTCACGCCCGGCGCAAGCGGCGCCTGTCACGCAAAGCCCTCGGTGCCGCCCTTGGGCTTTGCATGGTCGTGGCGGCGGTGACCACCTGGCTGGCGACGAGGACGCATATCGTGGACCTTGGTAACGAGCAACAACTGAGTGACAGCGGCCTGCTGCAGGACTGGGCCGACGGCGCAGTGATCGTGATGATCCGCCACGCCGAACGCTGCGACAGCGCCCCCGGCCCCTGCCTGGGCGACCCCACCGGCATCACCGTGGCCGGCAGCCAGGCCGCCGGACGCGTTGGCCAAGGGTTGCACCAACTGGGCCTTGACAACGCCGATATGCTTAGCAGCCCGAAACTGCGCACCCGGCAAACCGCGCATTTCATCCTCGGCCAGGCGGTGGCCAGCGAGAACTGGCTGGAAGGCTGTGACAACCAGTTCGCCAGTGAAGCACTGTCACGCAAGCGCCCCGGCCACAACCTGGTGCTGGTGACCCACAATGGCTGCATCGACCATTTCGCCCGCCAGCAGAACGTTGCGGGTGGCGAGCGCGAGAGTGGCTATGCCAGTGCCCTGTTCGTGTCGGTGGATGGCAATGGCAAGGCACGCATCCTCGGGCGACTGAACGAACCCGACTGGCAACGCGTATTGGCCAGCACAGGAAAATAGCCCTCAAACGTAAACGCGATCCCTGTGGGAGCGGCCTTGTGTCGCGATAGGGCTGCGCAGCAGCCCCAGCAACTTGTGCATTTGCGCTGAATTTTTGGGGCTGCTGCGCAGCCCTATCGCGACACAAGGCCGCTCCCACAAAAGGGCCAGTACCGGCGAAAAAAACAGGTACTCCCATTGCAGTCACCCGTCATGGCAAGATCAGCACTGGCCCTGATTGCGACCCCACCCATGCCGTTGCCGCTGATCTACCACGAAGACTACAGCCCGGAGTTCCCCGCCGAACACCGCTTCCCGATGGACAAGTTCCGCCTGCTGCATGACCACCTGGTGGACAGCGGGCTGACCACCGACCAGGCATTGCTGCGCCCGGACATCTGCCCCAACGACATCCTCGCCCTGGCCCACGACCGTGGCTATATCGAGCGTTACATGAACGGCGACCTGTCCCGCGAGGACCAGCGTCGCCTCGGCCTGCCCTGGAGCGAAGCCCTGGCCCGGCGCACGGTGCGGGCTGTGGGTGGCTCGCTGATGACCGCCGAGATGGCGCTGCAACATGGCATCGCCTGCCACCTCGCCGGTGGCACCCACCATGCCCATTACGACCACCCCGCCGGCTTCTGCATCTTCAACGACCTGGCCGTGATCAGCCGCTACCTGCTGGAGGCTGGCCGGGTACACCGGGTACTGATCTTCGATTGCGATGTGCACCAGGGTGACGGCACCGCGCGCATCCTGCACGACACCCCCGAGGCCATCACCGTGTCGTTGCATTGCGAACAGAACTTCCCGGCCCGCAAGGCGCAGAGCGACTGGGACATTCCCCTGCCCCGTGGCATGGGCGATGCGGCCTACCTGAAGGTGGTGGACGACACCCTTAACTACCTGCTGCCGCTCTATCAACCCGACCTGGTGCTGTATGACGCCGGCGTCGATGTGCACAAGGACGACGCCCTGGGCTACCTGCAACTGACTGACGCCGGCCTGGCCGCCCGTGACGAAGCGGTGCTGCGCCATTGTCTGGGCCGTGACATCCCGGTGGTTGGCGTGATCGGCGGCGGCTACAGCAAGGACCGCGAAGCGTTGGCCAGGCGCCATGGCATCCTTCACCACAGCGCGGCACGCGTCATCGGTTGTTCACAGTGACTGTGGAACCGCTTGTGGATAACCTGCGGGAAAGGCGCTGTAGCCCTTTGTACGCAAGGCCTGCAGAACTATGATCATTTTTTGACCAGTGCTTCCATGGGCAGCGCTGCGCTAGAATGCGCATCTTTTCCACAGCCTGCTGCCCACCATGTCCGATCTGAACCCCGCCTCCCCTCCTCTCGCCGTCGTTATTGGTGGTGGCCCCGCCGGCCTGATGGCTGCCGAAGCACTGGCCCAGGCAGGCCTGGCGGTCGAGGTGTTCGACGCCATGCCTTCGGTGGGGCGCAAGTTCCTGCTGGCGGGTGTTGGCGGGATGAACATCACCCACTCCGAGCCGTACCCGGCGTTCGTTTCACGCTATGCCGGGCGCCAGGGCGAAGTCGAGGCGCTGCTGCGCGGCTTCGACGCCGAAGCCTTGCGCCAGTGGATTCACAGCCTGGGCATCGAAACCTTCGTCGGCACCTCGGGGCGGGTGTTCCCCACCGACATGAAAGCCGCCCCCCTGCTGCGCGCCTGGCTCAAGCGGCTGCGCGACTGCGGGGTAGTTATCCACACCCGCCACCGTTGGTTGGGCTGGAATGCCGACGGTGCCTTGCGGATCGCTTATCCACAGGGCGAGCGCGCGGTGCAGGCTGCAGTCGTGGTACTGGCGCTGGGTGGCGGCAGTTGGGCGCGATTGGGTTCGGATGGCGCCTGGCAGCCATTACTGGCCGAACGGGCTGTGGATATCTCGCCTTTGCAGCCCAGCAACTGCGGGTTTGAGGTGGATGGCTGGAGCGCATTGTTGAAGGAGAAATTCGCGGGCGCACCGCTGAAGAACATTGCCCTCAGCGTCCCCGGCAGCGCGCCGCGCAAAGGCGAGTTCATCCTCACCGCGCAGGGTGTTGAAGGCAGCCTGGTGTATGCCTGGTCGGCACCGGTGCGCGAAGCCATCAACCGCGAAGGCCGAGGGGTACTGCTGCTCGACCTGCTGCCAGACAAGCCTGTGGACAACATTGCCCAGGCACTGGCCAAGCCACGCGGTTCGCGCTCCATGGCCAAGCATCTGCACAGCCAGCTGGGCATTGATGGCGTAAAGGCGGCGCTGCTGCGCGAGCTGACCGATCAGGCGACCTTTGCCGACCCATTGGCGCTGGCCCAGGCGATCAAGGCCTTGCCGATCACATTGGTGCGTACACGACCACTGGATGAAGCAATCAGCAGTGCCGGCGGGGTACGCTTCGAGGGGCTGGATGAGGGGTTGATGGTCAAAAGCATGCCGGGGGTGTTCTGTGCCGGCGAGATGCTGGACTGGGAGGCGCCGACCGGGGGGTACCTGCTGACGGCTTGCTTTGCCAGCGGGTTGCGTGCCGGGCGGGCGGCGGCGGAGTGGGTTACGCGGGTTTCCTGACAAATTTTGGGGGCCGCAAAGCGGCCCCATCAATCTCAAGGCTTACGCTTACGCGGCCCACCATTGAAGCTCGGCACCTTGCGCACCGCCTTCACTGCCGGCTCCGGCTCCCCACTGTCCATCCAACGCCCCAGCCCGCGCTTGGCGCTGTTCTCTTTCGGCTTTTTGGGTTTCTTCGGCTTCTTGATCACCTGGCCACTGGCGTCGGTCATCGGCACCCGGTGATCAGGGATGAAATCCGGTTCTTCATGGCGTGGCAGGGTCTGCCGGGTCAGCACTTCGATAGCCCCCAGCAACTGCACTTCATCCGCGCACACCAGCGAAATCGCCTCGCCCTTGTTACCCGCCCGCCCGGTACGCCCGATGCGGTGCACGTAATCCTCGGCGACGATCGGCAGGTCGAGGTTGACCACCAGCGGCAGGTCGTCGATATCCAGGCCACGGGCCGCCACGTCGGTCGCCACCAGTACCTGAATCTCGCGGGCCTTGAAGCTGTCCAGCGCCCGCTGGCGGGTGGCCTGCGGGCGGTCACCGTGGATGCCGTCGGCGTTTACGCCTTCGGCCAGCAAGCGCGACACCAACTGGTCGACACCGTTACGGGTCTTGGCAAACACCAGCACCTGGCTCCAGCGCTGTTTGCGCAGCAGGTGACAGAACAGGTCTTCCTTGCGCTTTTTGTCCACAGGCACCAGCCACTGTTTGACGCTGGTTGCAGTGGCGTTGCGCGGGCTCACTTCGATACTGAGCGGGTCATTCAACGCCAGCCCCGCCAGTACGCGAATCTGGTCAGAGAACGTGGCAGAAAACAACAGCGTCTGGCGCTTGCGCGGCAGCGCGGCGTACACCGATTGCAGTTCTTCGGCAAAGCCCAGGTCGAGCATGCGGTCAGCTTCGTCCAGCACCAGCGTCTGCACCTGGTTGAACTTCACCGCATTCTGCCGGAACAGGTCGAGCAAGCGGCCCGGGGTGGCCACCAACAGGTCGACGCCACGGCGCAGGCGCATCATCTGGGGGTTGATGCTGACGCCGCCGTACACCGCGTAAGTGCTCAGGGGCAGGTTCTCGGCATACTCGCGCACGTTGTTGTGCACCTGCTCGGCCAGCTCACGGGTAGGCACCAGCACCAGCGCGCGGATCGAGTTGCTGGCCACCTTCTCGCCCTCCAGTGCCAGGCGCTGCAGCACGGGCAGGGCAAAGCCTGCGGTCTTGCCGGTGCCGGTCTGGGCCGCGGCCATCAGGTCGCGGCCGGCCAGCACGGCGGGGATGGCCTTGGCCTGCACCGGGGTCGGGGTGGTGTAGTCCAGCTGCTGCAGCGTGCGCAGCAGGGGTTCGATCAGGCCGAGTTTGGCGAAATTCATGGCAATACCGTCAGGGGGTTCAGCGAAGGCGGCAAGTTTACCGCATCACCCCGGCCTACTTGCAGATTTCGCCTTCCAACGGCTGCGCAGGCGCAGGTGCCTTGCGCCACTGTGGCAGGCCGATCAGCACCACCGCACCGATAATCACCGCCATGGCCACGCACTCCTCGGCGCCAATCTGTTCGCCGGCAAAGACAATGCCCAGCAGCACGGCAACCGCCGGGTTAACGTAGGCATAGCTGGTGGCCGCCGCCGGGCGTACGTGCTTGAGCAGGTACATGTAGGCACTGAACGCCAGGATCGAGCCGAAGAACACCAGGTAGGCCAACGCCCCCCAGCCGGCCGCAGTCGGCATCTGCGTCATACGCTCGCCAGACAGCACGCTGCCCAGCAACAGCGCCGCGCCACCCACCAGCATTTCTGCAGCGCTGGCCATCGGCCCTTGGGGCAACGGCAAGGTCTTGCTCCACACCGAACCGAACGCCCACGACGCCGCCGCGAAAACAATCAGCGCCGCACCCATCGGGCTTGCCTGCAGGTTGGAGCCCAGGTTCAGCAGGCCGATACCTACCAGCCCCAGGGCGATCCCGGCCCACTCCAATCTCGAGTTGCGGTGCCCGAACAACAGGCCGAACAGCAAGGTGAACAAGGGAACTGTGGCCACTGCCAGCGCCGCCACGCCCGATGCCACCCCTGCATGCTCGGCCACGGTCACGCCGCCGTTGCCACAGCTAAGCAGCAGAAAACCGATTGCCCCTGCCGCCCGCCACTGCGCCCAGGTCGGCGCCGGCGCACCACGCCAGCGCAGA
This sequence comes from Pseudomonas sp. XP2, assembly GCF_053557975.1. NCBI lineage: Bacteria > Pseudomonadati > Pseudomonadota > Gammaproteobacteria > Pseudomonadales > Pseudomonadaceae > Pseudomonas > Pseudomonas sp. XP2. The sequence continues at coordinate 429,215 of NZ_JBNRIK010000001.1, read as the reverse complement.
AAACCGTACAGCAGACCACCCGCAATCAGGAAGCGCACCCCGGCCATGAGCATCGGCGGCCAGCTCTCCACACCAATGCGAATGAACAGGTAGGTAGAGCCCCAGACCAGGTACAAGGCCAGGAAAGCACCGATGAGCAACAACGGGAAGCGACGGGAGGCAGGCATGGGAAAACTCGAAATCCGTTTACGGGTCATTCAGTCTAACGGCCTGCCTGGGTCAAGGTACGTTACAGAACGGGTGCAAATGAGCGGCACAATTGTGGTGCGTCCGGTTTAGGGGCAGTGTTGCCTAACGGTATTTGGCCAGCGCTTCGCGCATTTTCGCAGCCGGGGTCTTCTGCAAACGGCAAAGCAGGTCGTGCGAGAGTTGCTGTACACCATGGGCCTGGCGCAATTCGCCTACCAAATGTTGCAGCAGGTTGGCGGCCATCTCGGCATCGGCCATGGCCCTGTGCGCGGTACCGGTATCCGGAAGGCCGGCCCAGCGGGTCAAAGTGCCCAGCTTGTGGTTCGGTGCCATCGGCAGCAGGCGCCGGGACAGCAGCAGAGAGCAGGCGAAAGACTGGCTACGGCTACGGCCAATGCGGCTCAGCTCGTAGTCCCAGAACTTCTGGTCGAAGGCAGCGTTGTGCGCCAGCAACGGGGTGACCCCGACGAACTCGGCGACTTCGTTCATTACCTTGTCCACCGGCGGCGCGCTGCGCAGCATGGCGGTGGTAATGCCAGTCAGCCCGGCGACGAAGGCTGGCACCGGCACACCGGCGTTCATCAGGCTCTGGTAGCGCTCGACAATGCGCCCGCCCTCCAGCATCACCACCGCCACTTCGGTAGCGCGGCAGCCGGCGCCAGGGCTGATGCCGGTAGTTTCAAAGTCGATTACAGCAATACGTTCCATCAAAGGGCCTCAATGTTTGAGCAATAGCTTACCCTCGATGGGCACATAGCGGGTGGCCGCACGGATCAACGACAAGGCGGTAAGCCCAGGCACGCCATACACCACGGCCTCTGTACCGTGGCGCTGGATCACCCGTTCCAGCAACAGGTCGAAGTCACCATCGCCAGAGGCCAGCACCACCTGGTCGACCCGGCTGGCCGCGTCGATCACATCCAGGGTAATACCCACATCCCAGTCCCCTTTGGCCGAACCATCGCTGCGCTGGATGAAGGGTTTGAGGCGGACATCGAAACCAAGGTTGCGCAAAATCTGCTGGAACTGCTGTTGCTTGCTGTCGCCACGGTCGATGGCATACGCCACCGCTTCGACAATCTGGCCTTCACGGCTGACGTCAGCCCACAACGCGGTGTAGTTGAAATGGCAGCCGTGCGCCTGGCGCACGGTGTAGTAGAGGTTCTGCACATCGGCGAACAGCGCGATCTTTTTCACCTGGGAACCTCATGTCTGGCCTGGGATACCGGGGGCTGCTGCGCAGCCCTTCGCGGGCACGCCCGCTCCCACAGGTGTCGTACATGTCACTGGGGGAGCGGGCGTGCCCGCGAAGGGGCGCCAAGCGCCCCCAGAATTGCCAGCAGTATGCCAGACCTGTCAGACGTACGAGTCGTCGTCCGAGAAGAACTCGCCATCGTCACTGCCGTAATCGGTGTCGGCATAACCGCCCTGGTCGCTGCCCCAACCACCGTTGTCAGCCACCTGCTGCTGCCCGCCCTGGTCGTTCCAGCCGCCGCTGTCACTGGCCGGTGCTGGCTCTTCCTTGATCACCTCGACCACCTCTTCCGGCTGCGAGTTATGGTTGAACAGGCTGCTGATGCCCTGCGCCAGCAACACACCACCGGCCACACCGGCTGCGGTCTGCATGGCCCCACCGAGGAAGCTGCTGGCACCGCTGCGCGCCGGCGCGGCGCCAAAGCCAGGCTGCTGCGGCTGAGGCTGGGAGAAACCTGGGGCCGACGGCTCGCGCCAGCCACCGCCGGATGCTGCAGGCGGCGCCGAAGGGCGCTGAGGCTGCACAGCCGGGGCCGCACTGCGCCCGCCCGAGCCAAAGATGCTGGACAAGAAGCCACCGCCGCCGTTGCCTGGTGCGCTGTTACCGGCCTGTGCGGCCTCGGCCTGGGCGCGGGCCTGCTTCAGCTCGGCCTCCAGTTGCTTGTTCTGCTCGTCGAGGCGTTTGATTGCCGCCTCCTGCACCAGAATTGCCTGTGCCATGTAGTAAGGCGCCGCCGGCTGCTGACGCAGGTGTTGCTCGATGCACGCCTGGGCCTGCGCGTCACGCGGCTGGTTCGGGTCTTCGGCTTGCTTGATGCGGCCGAACAGGCCGTCGATCAGGGTTTGTTCTTCAGTGTTCATGGGGCGACCTCGTGGGGTAGCGTGACAACGGACAGCGTCAAAGATGGGGTGTAGCGGCACAGGATTCAATCACCGGCGCCGTGAAACTTTTTTCAGCAAGTGACAGCCCCACGCCTGCTTTGGGCTAAAGTTATGCCCCTGTTTTTACTGCCATGCGATGTTGACTGATGAATCCGCTGAGCGTTCTGCGCGACTCCCTGTACTTCTTCCGCCGCCACCTGCCGAACATTCTCCAGCTGTGCCTGCCGTTGGTGGTGCTGGAAGCCTTGCTCACCCAGCTGCTGTACCGGCAGATGGGCGACCAGGCATCGCCGGCCTACGGCATGCTGGTCAGCCTGCTGTTCTACCCGCTGTACAGTGCGGCACTGATTCTTTACCTGCACACCCGCAGCAACGGCCAGGACATCGGCAAGCGCGACCTGTTCGCCCGCGCCTTGCAACTATGGCCACAACTGGCCCTGCTGATCCTGATCAGCTCGCTGCTGATCATAGCCGGCCTTGCGCTGTTCATCTTCCCGGGCGTGTGGATCATGATCAACCTGGTGTTCGCCGAGTACCTGCTGGTGCTGCGCGGCCTGCCGGTGGTGCAGTCGATGCGCGAAAGCGCCCGCATGACTACCGGGCACTTCATGCGCATCATGATCTGCGTGCTGGCAGTGCTGGCACCGATCTGGCTGATCGACGGGCTGCTGCTGATGGCGTTCCCCGAGCCATCGCCCGGCATGGAGCTGGCCATGGACAGCCTCAGCGGCTTCCTGCAGCTGTTCAGCACTGTGGTGCTGTACCGCCTGTTCATGCTGCTGGAAGGTGAAGCCGACTGACCACCGGCCCGGCTACGGTCACGTCCCCCTGGGCTTGGCCCGTGCTGTAGCCTCGGCCACCAGCGGGTCGTCCGGCCAGTAATGCTTGGGGTACCGCCCTTTCAGGTCTTTCTTTACCTCGGCATAAGTGGTGCGCCAGAAATTGGCCAGGTCCTGGGTCACCTGCACGGGTCGGCGTGCCGGTGACAGCAGGTGCAACTTGACCTGCTGCCGGCCATTGGCAATGCGCGGGGTGTCGGCAAGGCCGAACAGTTCTTGCAGGCGCACGGCAAGAATCGGCGGGGTTTCGCTGTAGTCCAGGCGGATGTTCGAGCCGGACGGCACGGCCAGATGCGCGGGTGCCTGTTCGTCCAGGCGTTGCGGCAGCGGCCAGGGCAGCAGGTTGCGCAGTATCGACGGCAGGTCCAGCGCGCTGAAGTGGCTGAGGCGGGACACTTTGCCAAGGTAGGGCTGCAACCAGTCTTCCAGGCTGGCGAGCAGCGCCTCGTCACCCAGGTCGGGCCATTCGCTTTGCCCGCCCCTGTCCAGGTCCAGCTGGCGTAACAGTGCCACCCGTGCCTGCCACTGGCGCAGTTCCGGTGTCCATGTCAGCAGGTTCAGACCTTTGCGTCGTACCAGGCCGAGCAGCGCTTTGGCGCGCGCTTCGTCACTCAGGCCGGTCAGTGGTTCGCGGCTTAGTATGAGCTCACCCACTTTGGTTTGGCGTTCGGCACGCAGCACCTGCTCGCGCTCGTCCCAGTCGAGTAGATCGACGCGTTCTACCTGCTCGGCCAGCACATCATCGAGCAGCGCCGGGTCGAATGCTGCCGCAAGGTAGATACGCTCTTCGCGCTGGCCCTGGCGGCTGCCCAGGTCGGCGATCACCAGCCACGGGTGTTTCATCAACGCATCGACCTCACCGAACAAGGCTGCACGGCCGTTGGCCAGACGATACTCGGCGCCCCCTTCACGCCGCTGCTGCGCAACCCGGTCGGGATAGGCCAGCGCCAGCAGGGCCCCAAGCCAGCGCGGGTGATCAGGGTCAGCGACGGCGGCTTTGGCCTTGCCGCGCAACAGGCCACGGTACTGACGCGCAAGCTGCCGGGCGCGCTGCACGCCACCCTGGCCGCCTCGGCTGGCCTTGGTCTCGCCGCTGATCAACGCCAGCCGGCTGTGCAGGTCGGCACCGCCGCCACGCTGGATATCCCGCTCGCCGAGCAACGCCGCCACATCACAGGCCATGGCGGCCAAACCCAGGCCCTGACCACGCAGCAACAAATGGGCGATACGCGGGTGAGCCGGCAGCTCGGCCATGGCCTGGCCGTGATCGCTGAGGTTGTCGCGGCTGCCCGGTTTAAATGCCCCCAGGCGCGCCAGCAGGTCCTGAGCCTGGGAAAACGCTGCGCTGGGCGGTTGGTCGAGCCAGCGCAACTGATGAGGTGCGACGCCCCAACGCGCCAGTTGCAGGGCCAAACCAGCCAGGTCGGCCTGGAGGATTTCGGCGCTGCCATGGGCAGCCAACTGGTCATGCTGGGCCTCGGACCACAGCCGGTAGCACACGCCCGGCTCCAGCCGGCCGGCACGGCCGGCGCGCTGGGTGGCGCTGGCGCGGGAGATACGCTGGGTGTCCAGCCGGGTCATGCCACTGCCAGGATCGAACCGCGGCACCCGGGCCAGGCCGGCATCGATCACGACGCGCACGCCGTCGATGGTCAGGCTGGTCTCGGCGATATTGGTGGCCAGCACCACCTTGCGCAGGCCCTTGGGCGCCGGGTCGATGGCTGCGCGCTGGGCATTGAGGTCAAGTTCGCCATGCAGCGGGCACAGCAAAATCTCCGGCCGCTCGCCCAGTGCCTCCTGCAGGCTCTGGTGCACCCGGCGGATTTCGGCCTGGCCGGGCAAGAACACCAGCACGCTCCCCGTCTGCTCGGCCAAGGCCTGCAGCACGCTGTCCACGACCCGTGGCTCGATGAACTCGCCCGGCTGGAAAGGCCGCCCCCAGCGGATATCCACCGGGTGCATGCGGCCCTCGCTGCTGACCACCGGGGCTTCATCCAGCAGCCGTGACAGGCGCTCGCCCTCCAGGGTTGCGGACATCAGCATGATCTTCAGTGGCGGGTCGTCACGCAGCAACTCACGGCCATTGAGGCTCAGGGCAAGGGCCAGGTCGGCATCCAGGCTGCGCTCGTGAAATTCGTCGAAGATCAGCAGGCCCACACCTTCCAGCGCCGGGTCGGCTTGCAGGCGGCGGGTAAGAATGCCTTCGGTCACCACCTCGATACGGGTTTTCGGCCCGACCTTGCTGTCCAGGCGAATGCGATAACCCACCGTTTCACCGACCTGCTCGCCCAGTTCACTGGCCAGCCGTTCGGCCGCCGCCCGCGCCGCCAGGCGCCGGGGTTCGAGCATGAGAATGGTCTGCCCGGCCAGCCACGGCTCGTTCAGCAGCGCCAGCGGCACGCGGGTGGTCTTGCCGGCGCCGGGTGGCGCTTCGAGCACGGCTTCGTGACGGTTTTCCAGGGCTTGGCGCAAGGCAGGCAAGACGGCATCGATCGGTAATGAAATCATGGTGGTCCTCGAACAATCTGGCGAGTATAACGGCGAACCCAGCCTGCTCTATCATGGTCTTAAGCTTCAGGCGCAGGCGCTTCGCTTGCCCTGCTGAAAACCCTCTCGGAGATTTACATGCGCATCCCATCCCGCGTCATCGGCGGCGCTCTCATCGCCACCTTGCTGACCCAGCTGACGGCCTGCGGCACCATTTTCTACCCGGACCGGCGCGGCCAGATCGGCGGCAAGATCGACCCCGTGGTAGCCGCAATGGACGCCATCGGCATCCTGTTCTACGTGATCCCGGGGCTGATTGCCTTCGGCATCGACTTTGCCACCGGCGCCATCTACTACCCGGGTGGCCGCACCGCCCAGGTCGACCCGGCCAAGCTGCAAGAAGCGGTAAGCCCCGACGGCAAGGTCGACAACCTGAAGTTGCAGGCCATTCTCGAAAGCGAACTGGGCCAGCGCCTGCCGCTGAACGACCCACGGCTGATCCAGCACCGCGGCAGCGTCGAACAGCTGGCCAGCCTGGGCCTGGTGCCGGCAGCCTGAACCCCACACACGGACTTGACCACGGATGATCACCCCAGCCGAACACCAGCGCCTGCTACGCCTGGCCACCCGCGCCTCACTGGCGGTGGCCAGTATCCTGGTGCTGAGCAAGGCCCTGGCCTGGTGGCTGAGCGGCTCGGTCAGCCTGCTGGCCGGGTTGACCGACTCGGCACTGGATGCTGTCGCGTCGTTTATCAACCTGCTCGCCGTGCACTACGCCTTGCGCCCCGCCGACGACGACCACCGTTTTGGCCATGGCAAGGCCGAAGCCTTGGCCGGTATGGCGCAGGCGCTGTTCATCGGCGTCAGTGCGGTGCTGATTGGCGTGCAGGCGGCCGAACGCCTGCACACGCCGCAGCCTTTGGGCGACACCGGTGTCGGCATTGCAGTGATGCTGCTGTCACTGGTGCTGACGCTTGCCTTGCTGGCACTGCAGCACAAGGTCATTCGCCTGACCGGCTCCACCGCAGTACGGGCCGACTCCCTGCACTACCGCTCGGACCTGTTGCTGAACAGCAGCATTCTGCTGGCCCTGTTGCTGGCACGCTTTGGCTGGCCACAACTGGATGCACTGTTCGGCCTGGGCATTGCCTGCTACATCCTCTGGAGCGCATTGCAGATTGCCCGCGAAAGTACGTCGATACTGATGGACAAGGAACTGCCCGGCGATGTGGGCGAAGACATGAGCGCGTTGGTTCTGGCCATACCCGGCGTGAAAGGTGTGCATGACCTGCGCACGCGGGTGTCGGGTAATCAGTGGTTCGTGCAGTTGCATCTGGAGCTGCCGGGGCAGTTGCCGCTGCATGACGCGCATGGGTTGTGTGTGGAGGCGTCGCGGGTGATCCGCCAGCGTTATCCACAAGCGGATGTGATGGTGCACGCCGACCCGGTGTGAA
>NZ_JBNRIK010000001.1:406717-422024 GCF_053557975.1 Pseudomonas sp. XP2 | reverse complement strand
GGGCCCCCCGGCGACAGGGCCGGGACCGACAGCACAACTGGCTTAGTTGATGCTGTAACCCCGGCCACTGAAGCAGGCACCCAGCGCCCGGCGATAGGTGTCGAGCACATTGGCCGCCGGTGCGTAAGTCGCCGTCGCCGGGTCGAATCCCGACTGGCTCACCGCCCAGCGATGGCACTGGTAGCGGTCCTGCTCCTGCTGCTGTTGCCCCTGCCCGTTCATCGGGTAAGCCACCACGTCGTACCCGCCGTTGGCCGGTGACACCGGTACGGGTGCCGGCGCGACGGAGGGCGGGTTGACCACCACATACTCCTGGCTGTCAGCCAGATACTGGTAATAGGTGTCCGCCACCAGGAAGAACAGCGCACCACCCAGCCATACCTCCTGCGCATAGGGCGGCAGGTAATTGATCCGCACGCCGTAAGGCGGCGTCACCACGATGTAACTGCCGCCATGCGGGCGATACCAGTAGCCACCGGAGTAGAAGTAGTCAGCACCACGGTAGGGCACTTTCCAGTAGCGGTCGGGGAAATGATCCACCGTGTGCCCCGGGCGATACTGCGGCCCAGGCCCCCAGCCGTTGCCATGGCCATCCGGGCGCCCCTGCCAATCACCACCCGGGCGTTGCCCAGGGCCGCCGGCTTGCCATTGACGGTTATCGCCATGGCGCCGGGGAATGTCCTGGTAGTAGCCCTGCCTTGGCGGCTGGGTCTGGCGCACTTCGTCGCGTGAGTTCAGCGAGCGGCCGGGCATACCATCTGCTTGCCCTTGCTGGCCTCGTTCGCCATGCCCCTCACCCGGCCCTTCGGCCAAAGCCCCCAGGCTGATGCTCAAACCTAGCAAACCAACACCTGCCAACTGCCAGATGCGCGACTTCATGGTGTTCCTCTCGGTAGAAAATGCTGCAATCACAGCCAGTCTACCGTGACGGCCACCCAGGCCAATTAAATTTCCAGACAGAAAAAAGGGAGGCCGCAGGGCCTCCCTTCTGAAATTGTCGTCCGTGCTCGGCACTTGTGGCGCCGGCTCACCTCACACCGTCTTCTGAAGGGTGTGTAGCCCGGGGGCCTGGCGCATCCTGTTGGATGGCTGGCCGCGACCGCCCGCCTAGAGCGCGTCGCCGTGGACTGATGTCCGGGCAGTGATTCTGTTGATAAAGATACCGGAGAGGTTGCGGCAGAGGATTGCGAAGATTGCTCAGATAAATAGCACTTGCGCAATTTTTCACCCTGGATTGATAATTCGCCGCAATACGTACAGAAAAGGCAAATGCCATGAGCAAACTTGACCGCTACGACCTGAGCATCCTCGCCGAATTGCAGCGCGATGCGCGCATTTCCAACCAGGAACTGGCCGAACGCATCGGCCTGTCGCCGTCGCCATGCTCGCGTCGGGTCAAGCAACTGGAGGACGACGGCTACATCTCGCGCCAGGTGGCCCTGCTCGACCGCAAGAAGCTGGGCCTGAGCCTGACCGCCTACGTGCTGATCGGCATGGACCGCCACACCCCGGAGCGCTTCGAAACCTTCGAGGCGGCCATCCGTGTCCTGCCGCAGGTGCTTGAATGCAGCCTGGTCACCGGGATGGATGCCGACTACCAGCTCAAAGTGGTGGTGCCAGACATGGACCATTACCAAAAACTGCTTCTAGGCAGCCTGACCCGCATCGAGGGCGTCACCAGCGTGCGTTCGAGCTTTGTGCTCAACCAGGTGTTGGCCAGCACCGAGCTGCCATTGACCCACCTGCGTTAAATACCCACGGTAGCCCGCGTATAATCAGCTGCTCAGCCTGCCTGGAGAACACAGATGGATCCCGCCGTATTCGAAGAGTGGATGATGATCATCCTGGTCACCGTATTGATCGGTTTCATGGGCTTCATCGTCTGGGACCTGGCGAAAAAGTCCAAGGCCGGCAAGTTCGGGACGTTGATCCTGTTCTTCGTGCTGGGGCTGGGGGTGCTGGCCTTTATCATCAAGAGCGTGGTGGTGGGGTTTCTCGAAGGGGTGTAAGGCTGCTTTGCGCTCCTTTCGCGACGCGAGACCGCTCCAACAGGGAATACACATGCCGGAGGCTGGCCCTGTACCTGTCGGGGCGGCCTTGTGTCGCGATGGGCCGCAAAGCGGCCCCCATTATCGCTGTAGCTTCGGAACTACTTCGCGCCAGCAACCCTGCTCCAGCCCATCCAGCGCCCAATCCCCGATCCGCACCCGCACCAGGCGCAAGGTCGGTAGCCCAACCGCCGCCGTCATCCGCCGTACCTGCCGGTTACGCCCCTCCCGGATCACCAGTTCCAGCCAGCTGGTCGGCACGCTCTTGCGAAAGCGCACCGGGGGGTTGCGTGGCCACAGTTCGGGTTCTTCCAGGCGCCGTGCCTCGGCCGGCAAGGTCGGCCCATCGTTCAGCTCCACGCCATTACGCAAACGCTGCAACTGCTCGTCGCTCGGTTCCCCCTCCACCTGCACCCAGTAAGTCTTGGCCAGCTTGTGCCTGGGGTCGGCAATACGCGCCTGCAGCCCGCCATCGTTGGTCAGCAACAGCAAGCCTTCACTGTCACGGTCCAGCCGGCCGGCCGGGTACACGCCTGTGATGTCGATGAAGTCCTTGAGGGTCGCGCGCCCTTCGCCGTCGCTGAACTGGGTCAGCACGTCGAACGGTTTGTTGAACAGGATCAGGCGCGGCTCGGCCGGTGGCGCCTTGGGCTGGCGACGCGGGCCGGCGGCAGGCCGCGCCTGGGGACGGCGCGGCTTGTTACGGGGTGGCAGTGACATGGATCCTCAGCGGAACGGCGGCTCATCGAAGCTGCGCAGTTTACGCGAGTGCAGCGAGTTGAGCTCGGTGCGCAACAGGTCGAGGGCCGCAATGCCGATCTTCAGGTGCTGGCTGACCGCTCGGTTGTAGAAGGCGTTGGCCGAACCTGGCAGCTTTATCTCGCTGTGCAGCGGCTTGTCGGAGACACACAGCAAGGTGCCGTACGGCACGCGCAATCGATAACCCTGGGCGGCAATGGTGCCGCTTTCCATGTCCACCGCCACGGCGCGCGACAAGTTGATGAGCGGACGCTCCTGCGCCCAGCGCAGCTCCCAGTTACGGTCGTCGTAAGTCAGCACGGTACCGGTGCGCAGGCGCTTTTTCAGCTGTTCGCCACGCTCACCGGTGACCTGCGCGGCAGCCTCCTGCAAGGCCATCTGCACTTCGGCCAGGGCGGGAATCGGGATGTTCGGCGGCACTACCCGGTCAAGAATGCCGTCACGGCGCATATAGGCGTGGGCCAGCACGTAGTCGCCAATGGTTTGCGACTGCCGCAGGCCGCCGCAGTGGCCGATCATCAGCCAGCAGTGCGGACGCAGCACGGCCAGGTGGTCGGTGATGTTCTTGGCGTTGGATGGGCCGACACCAATGTTGACCAAGGTCACGCCGTCGCCATCGGCGGCGATCAGGTGGTATGCCGGCATCTGGTAGCGGTGCCAGATCACGCTGGCGACCAGGGCCTGGGTTTCACCATGGTCCATGGCTTTTTCGATGATCACGTTGCCCGGCAGCACCATGCGCACGAAGCGCGGGTCGTCGCGAAGTTGCTCAAGACCGTGGCTGATGAACTGGTCGACATAACGGTGGTAGTTGGTCAGCAGGATCCACGGCTGCACATGGCGCCAGTCACTGCCGGTGTAGTGCACCAGGCGGCGCAGCGAAAAGTCGACGCGCGCGGCGTCGAACAGCGCCAGTGGGAAAATTTCGGCACGGTCCCAGTCGTAAAGACCATCGGCGATGTTGTCGGTGGCGGCCGACAGGTCGGTGCTGGGGAATACCCGTGCCAGCTGCGCGGCGGTAATACCGCTGCCGGCCAGTTCGTCACCCTGGTCAACCACATAAGGGTAGGGAATGTTCTGCTCGCTGATGCCCACTTCTACCGTGACGGTGTAGTCGTGCATCAGTGGGCGCAGTTGCTCCAGCAGGTAGCCGCGAAACGCGGCGGGCTGGGTGACGGTGACGCTGTAAGTGCCGGCCACCTGGACCTTGGCATAGGCCCGCGTGGTGGCGGCAACCTCACCGTGGCTGTAGTAGGTCAGGCGCAGTGCCGGGTAACGGAACAGGTCGCGCTCGTCGGCGCCCGGCTCGGTACGGTCCTTCAGGTATCGCTTGAGGGCCTGGCTAAGGGCCCCCGTGGCCTGTTCATGCAGGGCCGCCAGACGGTCGACGGCCTGTTCGGGGGTATCAACGACTACAAAAGCGTGGCTCACACTGTGCTTCCTGTCTGGACATGCATGTGAGCCATCTTGCCTGCGTTTCGTGGCAATTACATCCCCGGCGGTCAGTACCGGCCTCATCGCCGGCAAGCCAGCTGCCACAAGTACTCCACCGGCATCGAACCTTGTGCATGACCTGTGGCAGCTGGCTTGCCGGCGGTGAGCCCTTCAAAGCCAGCTCAACTCGGCCAGGCAGGTGTTGCCCTGCTCACCAGTGCCTGCACATCGGCACCCCGAGGCAGCGCCCCATACACCCGTCCACCACCCGTCAGCCGGCTACCGATGAACGCGTCACTGACCACCGCGTTGCCCGCCTCCAGCAACAGCTTGGCCTGAAGCGCCAGGGCGATATCCTCGGTCAGCTGCCGCGCGCGGTACTGTATGTCGCCGGTGTCGACAAATGCCCCCTTGAGGTTGCCGATATACGCCGCCAGGCGCGGATCCCCATGCCCATCGCCCAATTCGGTGAACAGGGCATCGAGCACGCCCGGCTCTTTGGACAAGGCCCGCAGCACATCCAGGCACTGCACGTTGCCAGAGCCTTCCCAGGTCGAATTGACCGGCGCCTCGCGGTACAGTCGCGGCAGGATGCTGTCTTCGACATAACCCGCACCGCCCAGGCATTCGGCGGCCTCGTTGATCATGGCCGGCGCGCGCTTGCAGATCCAGTACTTGCCCACCGCCGTGACCAACCGGGCGAAATGCGCCTGCTGCGGGTCGTCCAGTTGCTCCAGCGCTTGCCCCATGCGCAGGCTCAGGGCCAGTGCAGCCTCGCTCTCCAGGGCCAGGTCGGCCAACACGTTCTGCATCAGCGGCTGCTCGTTCAACACCCGCCCGCCGACCTTGCGGTACGCACAGTGGTGGGTCGCCTGGGTCAGCGCCTGACGCATCAGGGCGCTGGAGCCCACCATGCAGTCGAAACGGGTCATGGCGACCATCTCGATGATGGTCGGCACACCCCGCCCTTCTTCACCAATCATCCACGCCAGCGCACCACGGAACTCCACTTCGCTGGAGGCGTTGGAGCTGTTGCCCAGCTTGTTCTTCAGGCGCTGGATATAGAACTGGTTGCGATTGTCGTCCGGGCGGTGGCGCGGCAGCAGGAAGCAGCTCAGGCCTTTTTCGGTTTGCGCCAGCGTCAGGAATGCATCACACATCGGCGCCGAGCAGAACCACTTGTGCCCGACCAGCTCGTACGGCTGCCCCGGGCCAGGTGCGCCCACCGGATACGCCCGCGTGGTATTGGCGCGCACATCGGTGCCGCCCTGCTTCTCGGTCATGGCCATGCCCAGGGTGACCCCGGCCTTGTGCCGGTCGCCGACGTTGCGCGGGTCATATTCGCAGGCCAGGATTTTCGGCAGCCAGTACTCGGCCAGTTCGGGCTGAAGGCGTAGCGCCGGCACGGCGGCGAAGGTCATGGTCAGCGGGCAGCCGGTACCAGCTTCGGCCTGGCTGTGCAGGTAGGTCATCGAAGCCCGTGCCACATGGGCGCCAGCGCGGGGTTCGGCCCAAGGCAAGGAAGGCAGGCCGTGCTCGACGGCGGTGCGCATCAGCTGGTGGTAGGCCGGGTGGAACTCGACCAGGTCGATGCGATGGCCGTAGCGGTCGTGGCTGATGAACTCCGGCTTGTGCGCGTTGGCCAGGAAACCTGCCTGCATCAGCGGCCCCCCCGCCAGGGCGCCATAGGCATCGATCCGCGACTCGGCCCAGCCCGCGCCGAAACGCCGTGACCACTCCTGCAATGGCAGGTCGAGGCGGTACAGGTTGGCGCCGTCGAGGGACGGTGGCTGGTTGGTGACTTCGTGGGTTTCAGCGTACTGGTGCAGGTTCATCGGGGGGCTCCTGGATCCGGGTAGGCTTGAGAGACCCAGTGAAGCACTGCTTGCCGGGGAGTCAAAGGGGCATTAATGACTAAACGTGTGGTGGGGGTGGCGCATGCCTTGGGAATGCATCAGGGCTGACAGGCGGTGCCACCCAGCAAGGCTTGTAGTCCAATTCTCTATCCCCTGTAGGACGCTTCCTAAACCCTTTCCAACCCGAAAATACCCCTCTAGAGGCTGCTAGCTTCCTGGCTTTCATCCTCAAAAAAGTGGCAAGCCATGAGCATGCGCATGAACATCTTCGGCCGATACCAGGGCCTTGAGGGCGACCAAACCACCACAGGCGCTGTTTGTATTGCCAGCCGGGCCAGCGGCCGCGTGCATGGCCGCAACTGGCTGCTTCAAGGCGACCCGACCACACCCTGCCCGCTCTGTGGACAAGCGGGCACCATCATCGAGGGCGAATCTCGTTGGCGGCAGGACGACATACCCACTGCTCTGGATGGTGCGCTGGTGCAATGCGGGTGCCCATCGGGCAGCAATCGCCTGGTTGCAAGTGGATATGCACCTGCGCCGCCGCGCAGGGCGCCTGCACCTGAGCCTGTTCATGAGGCACCACCACAGGCCCAAGCGAGTAACCAAGTAAGCAGCAGCTATCAACCTGGGGCACATCAGCCCTCAAAAACAGCGCAGGGCATGGAGCCTGGCTTCTACATCGTTCCGCGCTGCATGACGTATCAGGAAGTCTTGGCAGAACTCGGCGCGCCGCAGGCCAACCTGCCTAGCTCGATTCTGGAACGACTGAACCCGACCTATCAGCGTGGGTTCAAGGCAGGTGAGATCTTTGTCATTGGCGACGGGTTGCAGCGGCCGGTGTGTACGCGTGAAGAACTGACTGCAATGAGTGCGGCGAAACAGGCGCGGGAAGCGTTGGCGAGCCTGACGCCAGAAGAGGCCGAGTTCATGATGCGCCATCAGGCCGAGATTGCCGGGTTGCTCAGCGATGTGAGCCTGGCGATGGGGGTAAGTGAGGCGATGGTTGGCAAGTCGCTGGATGAACTCAGCGACATACTGCGAAAAATTGAAGACCTGCATAAAGATCAATTCATCAAGCATGGGCACCTTAGGCACCCTGAGTTCTTTGCGGAACGTCAAAAACTATTTACGCAATTAAGTAAAAATTTGAACGCAACCGTTCTGAACAAGCGGCTCAATCTCGGAAATTATGAGAGTCTGCGGCGGGACCTGGGAATCTCATCGAAAAGTTTAGTCCATCATTGGAGCAAGGCGGGAGGACCGACACACATCCCTGGCTACGCGACACATTTGGATAAACTGGCCAAGATGACCAAATATTTGAAAACCGGCGGGCGTATAGGGATTACTATTGGTGGAATCGGCTCGGCAATCAAAGTCTCTGAAGTCTGCAAAGAGGGAAACTCCAGAGCCTGCGAAAAAATCAAAGTTACTGAAACAAGTAATTTCTCTGGCGGCTTAGCCGGCGGCTGGGCGGCCGGCAAAGTATCAGCTAGAGTCTCTGCAAAGGTTTGCTGGAGATTTGGACCCGGGACTGTCGCATGTGGAATAGTAATCACTGGCACAGGTACCTTGGCTGGTAGCGTCGGCGGCATGAAATATGGTGAAAAGCTCGGCGAATTAGTCTTTGAGATCTTTGCAGATGATTGAGCATCTTGACTTAAAGCTAAGACTATTGTTGCTAGCAACACCTGTATGCCTAATTTTAATCGGGCTTGCTTCTGATGTTCATATCGCCTGCTCTCGCCAATATAAAGAGATGACCTCGGCACTCCAACGGAGTGCGTGCCTTCCATTTGCGACTGCCATGTGGGGGGAGAAAAAAATTGGCTCCAGGGTGCTAGTCATTTCTGTAATCGCTGGCGCCATCGGATCACCAACTTCAAGCATTCGCAGAGGGCTTATGGATGAGCGAGACTACCGACAATTCCCTAAGAAGCTAAAAAGCAAAATACTTATTTCATCATCACTGAACATCATCGGCATCATCTGGATAGCCGTAAACTTCTTCATCTAATAGCCGACCTGAGAGCCCCCCTTATGACCTCAGACCAGAACCACCGCCCCGAATCGCCAACCACCTCACACCGCCAAAAAACGCAACTCCATGTCACGTCCATTTCAAAACTCATAATTATGGCATCCTTATCAATGGGCCTGTACCTTTATTATTGGTACTATCGACACTGGTTGCTCATTAGAGGTCAGCATGGCCTCAGACTCATCCCGCTGCTTTGTACAATATTCGGCGCCTTGACAATATTCTTCTTGATGAAAAAAATCGTCGCTCGCTGTACTCAAGCGAATCGGTCTATAGAAGGTAGTGCGGTCGGTGTCACTCTGATGATATACGCACCCATCCTACTGATAGCAGGCTGGGAATTTTATATATCCGAAAAAGTACTGAGCAAGCTGCCACTCTCCTTTTTCACCATAATCCCGATTATGCTCACACTCCTCTACACCACCTTTTTCTCGGTAGCAATGGTGCAGATACAACAAGCAATCAATAGTTGCGAGGGTGATGCATGCGGGTTTGAAAACTCAAAAATAACTTGGACAAATGTTCTATGGCTGATTATCTGCTGGCTGCCCATCACCGCTCTTTTTGGCTTTTTGTCGGCTTACGGAGCATTGATGCCTTAACCCGCGCTACCTAGCCTTGCTTGAGGACTCATCGCGGGGCACCGATTCCCACAGTGATAGCGCATCTTTCAATCTATGCACAACTCCTGTGGGAGCGGGTTTACCCGCGAAGGGGCCGGTATAGCCAATACAAAAGTCAGCGCATCAAGCCCAGCTCGGCATCATCCAGCAGCGCCTTGGCCATGGCAGCGAAATAATGCGATGCCCACATCATTTGCTGGTCGCCATCCATCAAACCGGTCAGCGACAAGTCCCGTGCATAGCCCATCAACTCGGAGGCCTGCTCGCGGGCGCTGCGGCAGGGGATGCCTTCGGCTATGCGGAACAGCGGATGGGTTTGGCCTTCCCCTTGGTAGAAATAGGGCATGGGCTGGCAGGGGTTCGCCATGGCAGGTTCAGCGCCTGGGAGATCGAGCGCCGCCCGCGCGGCGCTTGATCTCATAGGCGCTGCACCTGCCACGGCGAGCACCTTTCAGCCTTAACCTAATGCCATGCCTTCAAAGCGAGCGCCGCGTCTGCAGCATGTTAGGGCTCATCTGCACCTGCGAAATCGCCATGTTCAAACTCAACTCAAACCGGCTCCCCAACCCGCGCGTTGACTCATGCGCCAACCGCGCCCCCAGCAACTCCCCCATCTGCCGGCAGATCGACAAACCAATCCCCAAACCGCCATACCGCCGGGTCATCGAACCGTCGACCTGGAAGAACCGCTGATAGAGGGTCGACTGCTCCAGGTCATCGAAGCCGATCCCGCTATCACTGACGGTAAAGGTCAAGGCCAGGTCGCCCGGCCCCAACCGGCGGCCGCGCACCTGGATCATCACCCCGCCCTGATGGGTGAACTTCAAACCGTTGTCCACCAGGCAGCCCAGGCACTGGGCCAGTTTCTGCCCGTCACCCAGCAGCCCGTCCGGCAGGTCGGCCGGTATGTCCAGGCTCAGGTACAAGCCTTTGCGCAGGGCCTGCCCTGCATAACCAGCGCGCAAGCCCTGCAGCAGCGCACGCAGACTGAACGGCGTCGGCTGCGCACGCAGGCGGCCGGCCTGCAGTTCGGACAGGGTGAGAATGGCGTCGACCATGTCCATCATGCCTTGCGCCGACCCCACCGCCGTGCGGTGGTATTGGGCCATTTCGGCGTCCATCGGCAGGGTGTGCATCAGCTCCAGCGAGCCGATCACGCCATTCATCGGGGTGCGCAGCTCATGGGTCACGCTGGCCAGGAACTCGTCTTTCAGGCGGTTGCTCCTGGCCAACTGCAGGTTGAGTTGCTCCAGCGTGCGCCCGGTCTCGCGCAAGGTCTGCGCCTGCTGCTCACGCAGGCTGTTGATGCGGTCCGCCAGCGCCAGCGACAGCAATGCCACCTCCAGCGCTGAACCCAACTGGCTGGCATACATGGTGATGAATACATTTGGCAGATAGCCCAGCACCATCAAGGTGTTGACCAGGCCGCCAAGCAGGAACGCCGTCCAGGCGATGATGAACCAGCGCGCCACGCGCAAGCCCCGCCACCAGGCGTACAAGCCAGCGCTGAAGATGCTGACGGTGAACAGTAATGCCAGCAGCGTGGCCATGCGCAGGGCAATGCCGTAGGGCATGCTCACCGCCAGCACCATGACCAGCGCACCGCCCAGCATCAGTAGCTGCAGCAGCCGGTCGAAGCCACGACTGATGTTGCCCAGTTGCAGGAAATGCCGGGCGAACTGGCAGCCGAACAGGCCTGCTGCACCAATGAACAGCGGCGTCGAGGCGTTCGCCCACCAAGGGCTGTCGGGCCAGAAGTAGGCCACGCCCGCACCGTTCACCGACACCTGGTACAAACCGAACGAGGCAATATAGAGGATGTAGTAGAGGTAGCTGACGTCACGCACGCTGAGGTAGATGAACAGGTTGTACACCAGCATCACCAGCAACACGCCGTAGATCATTCCCAGCACATACAAGCGGGTGGGCTGCTCCTCCATGTAGGCCTCGGGGGACCAAAGCGCCAGCGGCGCCTGCACCGAGCCCTGGCTGTGCAGGCGCAGATAGGCGGTGGTTACCTGCCCAGGCGGCAGCTGCAATTCGAACAGGTAGTTGTTCTGCCGGATCTGGCGGCTGTCGTAGGGCAAGGCATCGCCGGTGCGCTGGGCCAGGTGAAAGCCACCCCTGCCGTCGGACAGGTACAGTTCGAGGTGGTCCAGCGGCGGATAGGCCAGCTCAAGCAGCCATTGCCGTGGGGCAGCGCTGGGCGCGCCAACCGGGCGCAGCTCGACCTTGAGCCAGAACACCGAGGTGGAGTAACCGGCATTCAGCACGTCTTCGTGGTGAGGTTTGAAGTATTTGGCGAACCCGGGGGCACTCACCTGGGCGATGCTGGCACTGCCATCGAGGTCTTCGTAAACCTGCATGGCTTTGCCCAATGGAAGATGCCGGGTAGCGTCGTCGAAATCGACCGCTCCGGCCAGCACGGGCAGCAAGCCCAAAAGCACAATCAGCAAATAGCGCATACAGCCCCAGCATGGCCTGTCCAGTCGCGTCGCGTTAGCCTCCCATCCGTTTGAGACGACGTGATCCGGCAGCACCCGTTTGTCGAGTTATCCGAGCACTCTAGCATAGCTTCGCAACCTGGCAATCGGCCATCTCAAAAACCGAAGAAAAGGCTCTAAATCAATACTTTCAGAAGAACACCAATCAAAAATCTGACCAATCGATCAGTAAAACGCGTTTGTCGGACGATCCGCCCAAACAGGTTTGGTGGTAAGCTCGCCGACCATGAATACCTACAGCTCCCGCCCCGTTGTCCTCTGTCTCTCCGGCCACGACCCTAGTGGCGGCGCCGGCCTGCAGGCAGATATCGAAGCCCTGATCGCGCAAGGCTGTCACGCTGCACCCGCAGTGACCGCCCTGACCGTGCAGGATACCGTCAACGTTTCCGACTTCCGCGTGCTCGACCGCGAGTGGGTACTGGCCCAGGCCAATGCCGTACTGGCCGACTCCACGGTGGCCGCAGTCAAACTGGGCATGCTCGGTTCGATCGAAATGGTCGACACCGTCGCCGAACTGCTGGCCGCCCACCCGCACCTGCCGCTGGTCTGCGACCCGGTGCTGCGTGCCGGCGGCGGTGGCCGCCTGGGCAAGGACGAAGTCGGCTACGCCGTGCGCGAACGCCTGCTGCCGCTGGCGACCATCGCCACGCCGAACCTGCCCGAAGCCCGCATCCTCGCCGAACTGCCTGAAGGCACCGCCGACGAATGTGCCGAAAAGCTGCTGCCGTTCTGTAGACACCTGCTGATTACCGGCGGTCACGGCGACGAAGACGAAATTCACAACCGCCTGTACACCCAGGACGGTCAGCACCACACCTGGACCTGCCAGCGCCTGCCGGGCAGCTACCACGGTTCGGGCTGCACCCTGGCCAGCGCCCTGGCTGGCCGCCTGGCGCTCGGCGAGCAGTTGGAAAGCGCCGTGCGCAGCGCCCTGGACTACACCTGGCGCACCCTGCGTGACGCCGAACAGCTGGGCAGGGGCCAGTTCGTGCCGCGCCGCCTGCCCCTGGACTTCTGCTCCTGATACGAGGCCTTCGATGAAGCTACGCGGTCTGTACGCAATCACCGACAGCCAGCTGCTCGCTGGCCGTTTCCTGTCCCATGTCGAAGCGGCCCTGGAAGGTGGCGTGTGCCTGCTGCAGTACCGCGACAAAAGTGACGACGCGGCGCGCCGCCTGCGTGAAGCCGAAGGGCTGATGAAGCTCTGCGAGCGCTACGGCACCCAGCTGCTCATCAACGATGACGCCGAACTGGCCGCGCGCCTGGGCGTTGGCGTACACCTGGGCCAGACTGACGGCCCGCTGACCCCGGCCCGCGCCCTGCTCGGCCGCCGGGCGATCATCGGCTCCACCTGCCACGCCAGCCTCGAGCTGGCCGCCCAGGCCGCCAGTGAAGGCGCCAGCTACGTCGCCTTTGGCCGCTTCTTCAATTCCGTTACCAAGCCGGGCGCGCCCGCCGCCAACGTTGAACTGCTGGAGCAGGCGCGTGCCCAGGTGAAACTGCCGATTGCCGTGATCGGCGGCATCACCCTCGACAACGCCGCCCCGCTGGTCGCCCACGGTGCCGACCTGCTGGCGGTGATCCATGGCCTGTTCGGTGCCGACAGCGCGCAAGAAGTCACCCGCCGCGCCCGCGCCTTCAACGCCTTGTTCGCATCCTGATTTCGAGAGAACCTTTCATGTCCCGTTCCGAAGACCTGTTCGCCAAAGCCCAGAAGCACATCCCAGGCGGGGTCAACTCGCCGGTCCGCGCCTTCAAGAGCGTTGGCGGCACGCCACTGTTCTTCAAGCATGCCGAAGGCGCCTACGTCGTTGACGAGGACGACAAGCGCTACGTCGACTACGTCGGCTCCTGGGGCCCGATGATCCTTGGCCACGGCCACCCGGACGTGCTGGACTCGGTACGCAAGCAACTGGAACACGGCCTGTCCTATGGCGCACCCACCGCCATGGAAACCGACATGGCCGACCTGGTCTGCTCGCTGGTACCATCCATGGAAATGGTCCGCATGGTGAGCTCGGGCACCGAAGCCACCATGAGCGCCATCCGCCTGGCCCGTGGCTACACCGGCCGTGACGCCATCATCAAGTTCGAAGGCTGCTACCACGGCCATTCCGACAGCCTGCTGGTAAAAGCCGGTTCCGGCCTGCTGACCCAAGGCGTGCCAAGCTCGGCCGGCGTGCCGGCAGACTTTGCAAAGCACACCCTCACCTTGCCGTTCAACGACATTGCCGCGGTCGAAAAAACCCTGGCCGAGGTCGGCCAGACCGTGGCCTGCATCATTGTCGAGCCCGTGGCCGGCAACATGAACTGCGTCCCCCCAGCGCCGGGCTTCCTTGAAGGCCTGCGCGAGCAGTGCGACAAACACGGCGTGGTACTGATCTTCGACGAAGTGATGACAGGCTTCCGCGTCTCCCTGGGCGGCGCCCAAGGCCACTATGGCATCAAGCCGGACCTGTCCACCTTCGGCAAGATCGTCGGTGGCGGCATGCCGGTCGGCTGCTTCGGCGGCAAACGCGAAATCATGGGCTGCATCGCCCCGCTCGGCCCGGTCTACCAGGCCGGCACCCTGTCGGGCAACCCGCTGGCCATGGCCGCCGGCCTGACCACCCTGAAGCTGATCAGCCGCCCGGGCTTCCACGCCGAGCTGACCGACTACACCAGCCGCATGCTTGATGGCCTGCAACAACGTGCCGATGCCGCTGGCGTACCGTTCGTCACCACCCAGGCCGGCGCCATGTTCGGCCTGTACTTCAGCGGCGCCGACGACATCGTCACGTTCGAAGACGTGATGAGCAGCGATGCCGAACGCTTCAAGCGCTTCTTCCACCTGATGCTGGAAGGCGGCGTGTACCTGGCACCGAGCGCGTTCGAGGCGGGCTTCACCTCCATCGCCCACGGCGACAAGGAGCTGCAGATCACCCTGGATGCAGCTGAAAAGGCCTTTGCTGCATTGAAGTAATTGCCAGCCTGCACCGGCCTCTGCGGGAGCGGGCTTGCCCCGCGAAGAGGCCGGTACAGGTAATAATTACGCATGCACAATCAGCTGACTTCCCCAACCAAGCAGAAATTCGAGTAAAACTTTGTAAGGTTGGCGCTGCTTATCCCATAATGTGCCACCAGAGACATTGGCCGCAGCTTTGCAGAGGTAAGTCGATCCCCATGAACCGCACCGGCCGCGCCCTGACCCTGGGCTGCCTGTTGCTTCTTCAGCCCCTGCTGGCCTTGGCGGAGGGCGGTAACTCGTTGCTGATTCCGGCGACGGGCCGCTGCACCTTGAATGTTCAGCCTGAAGACCTGGCAAACGCCCTCAAGGCCTGCGAGCAGACGGCTACCGCGGGGGATGCCCAGGCGCAATTCGAACTGGGCGAGTACTACTACACGCAAACGCCGAAAAACCTCGACAAAGCCCTGGACTGGTTCCAGAAGGCTTCGCTGCAAGGCCAGGCCGACGCCCAGTACCGTCTGGGTGCGATGTTCTTCCATGGCGAAGGGGTCAAGGCCAACAACGTGCAGGCCTACATCCTGCTGAAGATGGCCGCGGTCAACGGTGCCGAAGATGCATTGGACATGGCCGACGAAGTGACCGAGCAAATGCCCCGCGACGAGCTGGAGCATGCCACCCAGGTGCTCGGCCAGATCTTCCGCAAATACCTGCTGGAACTGCAGAACGCCGAAGGGCGCACGCCGTTCTCGCCGCTCCCCTGAAGGTTACTTTTCCGGCATTGGCATCGGGAACGGCATCACATTGCCGCCGCCCTTGGCTTCGCTGATCTTTGCCGTGCCCAGGCGCTCGACTTCGTCGATTCGCACGATCGAGTGCATCGGCACGAAACTGCGGATCACCCCCTCGAACTGGCTCTTGAGCTTCTCCTCGCTCGGGTCTACCACCAGCTGCGAGCGCTCGCCGAACACGAACTCCTCGATTTCCAGGAAGCCCCACAGGTCGCTCTGGTAGATCTGCTTGGCATACATCTCGAAGACCTGCCCCTGGTTGAGGAAGATCACTTTATAGATGGCAGGTTCGCGTTTGCTC
>NZ_JBNRIK010000001.1:347402-406588 GCF_053557975.1 Pseudomonas sp. XP2 | reverse complement strand
CCTGTGGGAGCGGGTTCACCCGCGAAGAGGCCAGAACAGGCAGTACATACCGTTGAACGTTTCAGTGCTTTCGCCACTGGCATTCAAGGGTTATTCTTGAGTTCACACCCATTGCCGTCGAGCGGCTAAAAACGACCTTGAACGCACCCATAGAACCCCATCGTTTCATCCTCGAGCCCTTCGAGGCCCACCGTTTCGCCAACCTGTGCGGGCAGTTCGACGAGCACTTGCGCCTGATCGAACAGCGCTTGGCCATCGAAATCCGCAACCGCGGCAATCAGTTCGAACTGATCGGCGAACCCAAGACCACCTCTGCGGCCGAACAGTTGCTGCGCCGTCTCTACCGCGAGACCAAGGCAACCGACCTGTCGCCGGAAACCGTGCACCTGTACCTTCAGGAGTCGGCTGTCGAGAACATCGACAACCCGGCCGTGAACGAAGTCAGCGTGTCGCTGCGTACGCGCAAGGGCAACATCCGCCCACGCGGGCTCAACCAGCAGCGCTACGTGAAGGAAATCCTGGCCAACGACATCAACTTCGGCATCGGCCCGGCCGGTACCGGCAAGACCTACCTTGCCGTCGCCTGCGCGGTGGATGCGCTGGAACGCGAACAGGTGCGCCGCATCCTGCTGGTGCGCCCGGCGGTCGAGGCAGGCGAAAAGCTTGGCTTCCTGCCCGGTGACCTGGCGCAGAAGATTGACCCGTACCTGCGCCCGCTGTACGACGCCCTGTACGAAATGCTCGGCTTCGAGCACGTGGCCAAGCTGATAGAGCGCCAGGTGATCGAGATCGCCCCGCTGGCCTACATGCGTGGCCGCACCCTGAACAACAGCTTCATCATCCTCGACGAAAGCCAGAACACCACGCTGGAACAGATGAAAATGTTCCTCACCCGCATCGGTTTCGGCTCCACGGCGGTGATCACCGGTGACATCACCCAGGTCGACCTGCCACGCGGCACCAAGTCGGGCCTGGCACACGTCATCGAGGTGCTGAAGGACGTTCCAGGCATCAGCTTTACCCACTTCCAGCCCAAAGATGTGGTTCGTCACCCACTGGTGCAGCGTATTGTCGAAGCCTACGACCGCTTCGAAGCCCACCAGGCCAAGCCCGAGGCGCCCGGCAAAAATGCTTGAACTTGATATCCAACGGGCCACGGACGCTGCCGCCCCGGATGACGCCGCCTTCCGCCGCTGGTGCGAACTGGCCCTGCGCCAGCGCAGCGCCGACTCGGAAATGACCATTCGCCTGGTCGAGGAAGCCGAAGGCCGTGAGCTGAACCACACCTACCGGCATAAAGATTATGCGACCAATGTGCTGTCGTTCCCGGCCGATGTACCCGACGACCTGCTCGATATCCCGTTGCTGGGCGACCTGGTGATCTGTGTAGCAGTGGTCGAGCGCGAAGCGGCCGAACAAGGCAAGTCGCTGGAGGCCCACTGGGCGCACCTGGTCATTCACGGTTGCCTGCATCTGCTCGGCTATGACCACATCGATGATGAGGAAGCCGAAGAAATGGAAGGCCTGGAACGGGAATTGCTGGCAGAACTGGGTCACCCCGACCCGTATGCCGACGATGAAACCGACTCAATCACACACTGAAACACGAAGGATCACGAGAACCGCCATGAGCGAAGATCGATCGAGCAACGGGCAAAAGTCCTGGCTGGGCAAACTGACCCAGGCTTTTGCCCATGAGCCGAAAAACCGCCAGGAGCTCCTTGAGTTGCTGCGCGAAGCCCATCAGAACAAACTGCTGGACAGCGAAGCGCTGACCATCGTCGAAGGCGCCATCCAGGTCGCCGACCTGCAGGTGCGCGACATCATGGTGCCGCGCTCGCAGATGAACAGCATCAAGGCAGGCCAGTCGCCTCGCGAGTTTCTGCCAGCGGTGATCGACGCCGCGCACTCGCGCTACCCGGTGATCGGCGAAAGCCACGACGATGTGCTCGGGATCCTGCTCGCCAAAGACCTGCTGCCGCTGATCCTCAAGGAGAACGGCGACAGTTTCAACATCAAGGACCTGTTGCGCCCGGCCACTTTCGTGCCCGAGTCCAAACGCCTGAACGTGTTGCTGCGCGAATTCCGCGCCAACCATAACCATATGGCCATCGTCATCGACGAATATGGCGGTGTGGCAGGCCTGGTGACCATCGAGGACGTGCTGGAGCAGATTGTCGGCGATATCGAGGACGAGCACGACGTCGAGGAAGACAGCTACATCAAGCCGCTGCCCAGCGGTGACTTCCTGGTCAAGGCGCTTACCCCGATCGAAAACTTCAACGAGTTCTTCGACAGCGAGTTCTCCGATGACGAATTCGACACGGTCGGCGGCCTGGTGATGAGCGCCTTTGGCCACCTGCCCAAGCGCAACGAAACCACCGAGATCGGGTCTTACAAGTTCCGTATTCTCAACGCCGACAGCCGGCGGATACACTTGCTGCGCCTGACCCCGATCACCCGTTAAGGACAAACATGCGTTGGATCACCCGCCCCGGCTGGCCCGGTAACCTGCTGGCCCTGGCGGCCGGTGCTTCCACCCTTCTGGCCCTGGCGCCGTTCGACATCTGGCCGCTGGCCATATTGTCCATCGCCGTGCTCTACCTCGGCCTGCGCGAGCTCAGCCCGCGCCAGGCCATGTGGCGGGGCTGGTGGTTCGGTTTCGGCCTGTATGGCGCCGGCACCTGGTGGATCTACGTCAGCATGAACACCTACGGCGGCGCCTCGCCGCTGTTGGCGATCCTGCTGCTGTTGGCGTTCTTCGCTGCGTTGGCCTGGTTCTTTGCCCTGCCCACCTGGCTGTGGGCGCGCTGGCTGAGGCGCAATGAAGCGCCACTGGCCGACGCGCTGTGCTTCGCCGCCCTGTGGCTGCTGCAAGAGGCCTTCCGCGGCTGGTTCCTGACCGGCTTCCCCTGGCTCTACGCCGGCTACAGCCAGCTGGACGGCCCGCTGGCCGGCCTGGCACCGCTGGGCGGCGTATGGCTGGTTTCTTTCGCCCTGGCGCTTACAGCAGCCCTGCTGTGCAACCTGCACCGCCTGCGCACCCGCCCCTCGTTCCTGGCAGTCGCCTGCCTGCTGTTACTGGCCCCGTGGGCACTGGGCCTGGCACTCAAGGGCCATGCCTGGACCAAACCGGCAGGCGACCCGCTGAAAGTGGCAGCCATTCAAGGCAACGTCGAGCAGGACCTGAAATGGGACCCGGCACACATCGACGCGCAACTGGCGCTGTACCGTGACCTGAGCTTCAGCTCCAAACCTGTGGACCTGCTGGTCTGGCCTGAAACCGCGGTGCCGGTGCTCAAGGACCAGGCCCAGGGTTACATCGACGTGATGGGCCGCTTCGCCGCCGAGCGTCATTCGGCGCTGATCACAGGCGTGCCGGTGCGTGAAGTGGTGCATCACCAGCGCCGCTACTACAACGGCATTACCGTCACCGGTGAAGGCGATGGCACCTACCTCAAGCAGAAGCTGGTGCCGTTTGGCGAATACGTGCCGCTGCAGGACATGCTGCGGGGCATGATCGAGTTCTTCAACCTGCCCATGTCCGACTTCGCTCGCGGGCCTGAAGACCAGCCGCTGTTGCAGGCCAAGGGCTATCAGGTTGCGCCGTACATCTGCTACGAAGTGGTCTACCCCGAGTTTGCCGCAGGCCTGGCCGCACGCAGCGACCTGCTGCTGACCATCAGCAACGACACCTGGTTCGGCAAATCGATAGGCCCCTTGCAGCACTTGCAGATGGCACAGATGCGCGCACTGGAAGCCGGCCGCTGGATGATCCGCGCCACCAACAACGGCGTGACTGCCCTGATCGACCCGTTTGGCCGCATTACCACGCAAGTGCCGCAATTCCAGCAGGCGGTGCTGTATGGCGAAGTGGTGCCGATGCAGCAACTGACGCCATACCTGAAATGGCGCTCGTGGCCGCTGGCGATCGTCTGTGTGCTGCTGCTGGGCTGGGCGTTGCTGGCAGGGCGCATAGCCAAAACCGTCTGATGATGCTGCCTGTAACGGCCTCTTCGCGGGCCTGCCCGCTCCCACAGGGACTGCACACGCCTCGAAGGCTGCGCTAATTCTGTGGGAGCGGGCAAGCCCGCGAAGAGGCCGTCACACGCAGCACAAGGTTCAATAGAAGACCCGATACCCCACCAACCCCACCACTTCATTGAGCAACTGCCCGCTCTGCCACATCGCCCGGCTCTCCGGCAGCAGCCCGGCAAACGGCCGCGCATGATCGCGCCCCATGAACCCCACCGGCGCCGGCACCACCTCGAACCCCGCTTGCTCAAAGCTCCAGCGCGAGCGCTGCATGTGCCAAGCTTGGGTCACCACCACCACGCGGCGAATACCCAACGGCTGTAGCACCTTGGCGGTGAACTGAGCATTTTCCCAGGTCGTGCGGCTTGCCTCCTCGCGCCACTTCACCGCAACCGCAAAGTCTTCACGCAGGCGATCAGCCATCAACCGCGCCTCGCTCGGCGGCGTGCCATAGTGCAGCCCACCGCTGGTCAGCACCGGCAACCCCGATGCTTTGGCCAGCTGCGCGGCAAAGCGCAGACGCTCCAGCGCCGTGGCCGTGGGCTGGTCGCTACCGCCCCAGGCCGGGTCACCGCGCTCACGCCCCGCACCTAGCACTACAATGGCATCCGCCCGGCTCGCCAGGGCGCCCCAGTCGCCCACGGCCAACGGCGGCTCGCTTTCCAGCATACGGGCGGTTTCCTGTACCACCAGCGGCAGGCTCATCAGCCACAGCCCACCAAGCCCCACGGCAAAGCACAGCGCCGCCAATCGTGGCCGCCGCGCACGCAGCCACCAGGCCGCAAGCAGCAGCAGGAACAGGATGCCGGGCGGCATCAGCCATTGTTTGATGAAGAATCGGATCGGCATCGGCCACACCTCCTTGGCAGGGGTGCAGCCTAAAAGGATCGACGCCGGTCAACAAGGGTGCGACCGGCGCCAATCGTGAGCTGTGTGGTTGTGTGATATTGCAGAACCGGCGCGCGATGGCCTGCGGCTGGCATCCTGAACGGCTAGCGATGTGGCAGCGTCCTGGATCTCGCCGCATTGGCGGGGCGTTTCTTGTCCTTGAGCCAGATGATCTTGGCCGATGTCGGCTCCGCTTGTGGGTAACTGCCGGCACAGGCACTTGGGCGCTCCGGGATTGCATCCAGGTAGGCCTTGATCACTTCGAACTCGGCGTGGCTCAGGCCGCGCAATTCCAGCTCGGCTGGCATCTCGTCACGCAATCGCACCGAGGTCCTGGCCGCTTCCAGTGCCAGGCCAAGCCGGTCGATCAGGCGCTCGTAAAGCTCCGGCTTGATTGCGGGTAGCTGCGTCTCTCCCATCCGTTCACCTCATTGAAGATAAAGAATATCTCCCCCCACACCTGAGCTTAGCGGCGCAATGAAAAGCAGCCGCCTGCCGCGACCAGCGGGCATTCGCAACGAAGGTTTCCCACGATACGCAACGCTGCTGTATGCTACGGCGTTCACTCTAAACGACACCGGAGTACCGGTTGCAGCGAGGTTCCGCTGCCTGGAACAAGGTCTCTTCTCTTTCAGCCAAAAGTAGCCATGCACGAACAATACACGCCCCGTGATATCGAAGCCGCCGCCCAGAACTTCTGGGACGAGCAACAATCGTTCGCTGTTACCGAACAGCCAGGCAAAGACACCTACTATTGCCTATCGATGTTCCCGTACCCGAGCGGCAAGCTACACATGGGCCACGTGCGCAACTACACCATCGGCGACGTGATTGCCCGCTACCAGCGCATGCTGGGCAAGAACGTCCTGCAGCCGATGGGCTGGGACGCTTTCGGCATGCCTGCGGAAAACGCGGCGATGAAAAACAACGTCGCCCCGGCCAAGTGGACCTACGAAAACATTGATTACATGAAGACCCAGCTCAAGAGCCTGGGCCTGGCCATCGACTGGGCACGTGAAGTGACCACCTGCAAGCCCGACTACTACCGTTGGGAGCAGTGGCTGTTCACCCGCCTGTTCGAGAAAGGCATCATCTACCGCAAGAACGGTACCGTGAACTGGGACCCGGCGGACCAGACCGTACTGGCCAACGAGCAGGTCATCGACGGCCGTGGCTGGCGTTCGGGCGCGCTGATCGAGAAGCGCGAAATCCCGATGTACTACTTCCGCATCACCGACTACGCCGACGAGCTGCTGGAAAGCCTCGACGAGCTGCCGGGCTGGCCTGAGCAGGTCAAGACCATGCAGCGCAACTGGATCGGCAAGTCGCGCGGCATGGAAGTACAGTTCCCGTACGACCAGGCCAGCATCGGCCACGAAGGCACCTTGAAGGTCTTCACCACCCGCCCGGACACACTGATGGGCGCGACTTACGTCGCCGTTGCCGCCGAGCACCCGCTGGCCACCCAGGCTGCCCAGGGCAACCCGGCGCTGCAGGCGTTCATCGACGCGTGCAAGAGCGGCAGCGTTGCCGAAGCCGACATGGCCACCCAGGAGAAGAAGGGCATGGCCACTTCCCTGCTGGTCGAGCACCCGCTGACCGGCGAGAAGCTGCCGGTATGGGTCGCCAACTACGTGCTGATGCACTACGGCGATGGCGCGGTAATGGCCGTGCCGGCCCACGACGAGCGCGACTTCGAGTTCGCCCACAAGTACAAGCTGCCGGTCAAGGCCGTGGTGCGCACCAGCGCTGGTGATGAAGTCGGCAACGAATGGCAGGCCGCCTATGGCGAGCACGGCCAGCTGATCAACTCCGGTGAGTTCGACGGCCTGGACTTCGCCGGTGCATTCGACGCCATCGAAGCCGCCTTGATCCGCAAGGAACTGGGCAAGTCGCGTACCCAGTTCCGCCTGCGCGACTGGGGCATCAGCCGCCAGCGCTACTGGGGCTGCCCGATCCCGATCATCCACTGCCCGTCCTGCGGCGACGTGCCGGTGCCGGAAGACCAACTGCCGGTCACCCTGCCCGAGAACGTGGTGCCGGACGGCGCCGGTTCGCCACTGGCGCGCATGCCTGAGTTCTATGAATGCAGCTGCCCGAAATGCGGTACTGCAGCCAAGCGCGAAACCGACACCATGGACACCTTCGTCGAATCGTCCTGGTACTTCGCCCGTTACGCCTCGCCGAACTACGACAAGGGCCTGGTCGATCCGAAAGCCGCCAACCACTGGCTGCCGGTAGACCAGTACATCGGCGGTATCGAACACGCGATCCTGCACCTGCTGTATGCGCGCTTCTTCCATAAGCTGATGCGCGACGAAGGCCTGGTCACCTCGAACGAGCCATTCAAGAACCTGCTGACCCAGGGCATGGTGGTCGCCGAAACCTACTACCGCGTGGCCAGCAATGGCGGCAAGGACTGGTTCAACCCGGCCGATGTCGAGATCGAGCGCGATGCCAAGGCCAAGATCATCGGCGCCCGCCTGAAGACCGACGGCCTGCCGGTGGAAATCGGCGGCACCGAGAAGATGTCGAAGTCGAAGAACAACGGCGTCGATCCGCAATCGATGATCGAAGCCTACGGCGCCGACACCTGCCGCCTGTTCATGATGTTCGCCTCGCCGCCCGACATGAGCCTGGAGTGGTCCGACTCCGGCGTCGAGGGAGCCAGCCGCTTCCTGCGCCGTGTCTGGCGCCTGGCCCAGGCTCACGTCAGCCAAGGCCTGCCGGGCAAGCTGGATATCGCTGCCCTGGACGACGCACAGAAGGTCATCCGCCGCGCCATCCACGCAGCCATCAAGCAGGCCAGCACCGATGTAGGCCAGTTCCACAAGTTCAACACTGCCATCGCCCAGGTGATGACTGTGATGAACGTGCTGGAAAAGGCCCCTCAGACCAGCGAACAGGACCGCGCCCTGCTGCAGGAAGGCCTGGAAGCCGTCACCCTGCTGCTGGCACCGATCACCCCGCACATTTCTCACGCGCTGTGGCAGCACCTCGGCCATGCAGGGTCGGTGATCGATGCCGCCTGGCCGAGCGTCGACGAACAGGCACTGGTGCAGGACACCGTTACCCTGGTGGTTCAGGTCAACGGTAAACTGCGCGGCCAGGTCGAGATGCCTGCCGCGGCCAGCCGCGAAGAAGTCGAAGCCGCCGCCCGCAGCAACGAGAATGTCCTGCGCTTCATCGATGGCCTCACCATCCGCAAGGTCATCGTGGTACCGGGCAAGCTGGTCAACATCGTCGCCAACTGATGAAAACGCCCACCCGCAGTGGCTGCGGGTGGGCGGAACAGGCCCACAAGGGAGCAACAACATGATCAAACGCAATTTGCTGGTAATCGGCCTGGCGGTCATGCTCAGCGCCTGCGGTTTCCAGCTGCGCGGCACCGGCTCTACCGAGCTGAGTGTGAAGGAAATGGATGTCAGTGCACGCAATGCCTACGGCCCGACCGTGGTCGAGCTGCGCAAGGTACTGGAGCGGAGCGGTGTCAACGTGCATGCTGGCGCGCCTTACCGCTTGGTGCTGACCAACGAGCAGGAGCGCGAGCGCTCGGCAACCTACAACAGCGGCAACCGTACCGCCGAGTACGAGCTGACCACCGATCTGAGCTACAGCATCCAGGGCCTGAACAACCTGGAGCTGCTGAGCGACAAGCTGCAGGTACGCAAGATCTACGTGCGTGACGGCTCGAACGTCACCGGTTCCGAGCAGGAAGCCAACCGCGCCCGTGAAGAAATGCGCCGCGACCTGGTCAACGCCATGGTTGTCCGCCTGCAGATGCTGAGCCCGTCCCAGCTGGACGAGCTGCAGCGCAAGGCCGACGAGCGTGCCAAGGCCGAAGCCGACGCACTGGAGGCCGCTCGCCGACAGCAGGCCGAAACGCCTCAGCAGTCGCCGCTAGAAGTGCCGGGCAACTAAGCCCGCGTGGGGCACCCTCGGGTGCCTCACCTGTTTCCCATGAAACTCGCCCCCGCCCAACTCAACAAGCACCTGCAAGGCGCCCTGGCACCGGTCTACGTGGTCAGCGGCGACGACCCGCTGCTGTGCCAGGAAGCCGCTGACGCCATCCGTAACGCGGCACGCCAGCAAGGCTTCGACGAACGCCAGGTATTCAGTGCCGACGCCAACTTCGACTGGGGCACCCTGCTCCAGGCTGGCGCCAGCCTGTCGCTGTTCGCCCAGCGCCGCCTGCTGGAACTGCGCCTGCCCTCGGGCAAGCCCGGTGACAAAGGCGCCGCTGCGCTCATCGAATACTGCGCCAACCCTGCCGAAGACACCTTGCTGCTGGTCAGCTTGCCCAAGCTGGACGGCAGTGCGCAGAAGACCAAGTGGGGCAAGGCCTTGATCGAGGGTGCGCACTGCCAGTTCATCCAGATCTGGCCGGTGGATGTGCACCAGCTGCCGCAGTGGATCAACCAGCGGCTGCAGCAAGCCGGCCTGTCGGCGCAACGTGACGCTGTCGACCTGATCGCTGCGCGCGTGGAAGGCAACCTGCTGGCCGCCGCGCAGGAAATCGAAAAGCTCAAGCTGCTCGCCGATGGCAACCCGATCACCGTGGAAACCGTGCAGGCCGCCGTCGCCGACAGCGCCCGCTTCGATGTCTTCGGCCTGGTCGACGCCATTCTCAATGGCGAAGCAGCACATGCCCTGCGCATGCTCGAGGGCTTGCGTGGTGAAGGCGTGGAACCGCCAGTGATCCTCTGGGCCCTGGCTCGCGAGTTGCGCCAACTGGCCGGGCTGGCCCAACAGTTCAGCCAGGGGGTGCCGCTGGACAAGGCCTTCAGCCAGGCCCGCCCGCCGATCTGGGACAAACGCCGACCGCTGGTCAGCAAAGCCCTGCAACGCTTGTCGGCGCGACGCTGGGCACAGTTGCTGCAGGATGCCCAGCGTATCGATGCGCAGATCAAGGGCCAGGCCGAGGGCTCGCCCTGGACCGGTCTTGCGCGCTTGTCGCTGTTGATGGCAGGCCAGCGCCTGGCGCTACCTCCGGAATAGCCGGGGCCGCGAAGCGGCCCTAAGATCCCAGCCATAAACACAATCAATTGGCTCCCCCGCAGCCCAAGCCCTACAGTGCGCCCCGAAACCCCACCCAAACCGGGAACCCGCCATGAGCAAAAAGCCGAAAAAGCACGGCCCCAACAAGGCCAAGTCCATCGTTGCCCAACCCCTGTTCCGCTGCCGCCAGGAACGACCGGACAAGGGCAAAGGCAGCTACCGCCGCGAAGCCTTCCAATCGAGAGATTGGGAGGCTTCCTACTTTTTGGCAGCATGAAAGCATCGCAAGCGCAGGCATGGTATGGTCGTCACCTGACCTGCAATTCTGGATCTGTGCATGCTCTTCCGTCTTATCCCCCGTTGGGAAACCCGCCAGCTGATCGCGGCCTCCAGCTTCATCCTGCTTGTGGCCTGCGCGGAAAAGCCCACCGCTGCCGACGCACTGCCGCTGGCCCCTGCCCAACCCGCTCCAGTGGTGACTGTGCCCGGCACAACGCCCGACGTCAGCACTGAAATCCAGCCTCTGCAAACCTTCGCCCAGTGGCAGGCAGGCTTCCGCCAGCAAGCCCTGCAAGCCGGCATCTCGCCGAGCACGTTCGACAGTGCCTTCCTCGGCGTCACCCCCGACATGGACGTGATCAAGGCCGACCGCAGCCAGCCTGAGTTCACCCGCCCGGTGTGGGAATACCTCGACGGCGCCCTGTCGCCTCTGCGGGTACGCAACGGCAAGAAGCTGCTGGAGCAGAACGCCGAGCTGCTGACCCGCCTCGAACAACGCTATGGCGTGGATCGCCAGGTGCTGGTCGCGGTGTGGGGCATGGAAAGCAACTTTGGCCAGTTCCAGGGCAACAAGTCGGTGATTCGCTCGCTGGCCACGCTGGCCTATGAGGGCCGTCGCCCGCAGTTCGCCCAGGACCAGCTCATCGCCGCGCTGCAGATCATCCAGCATGGCGACATCCAGCCCGAGGCCATGCGTGGCTCGTGGGCGGGCGCCATGGGCCAGACCCAGTTCATCCCCACC
Source organism: Pseudomonas sp. XP2 (assembly GCF_053557975.1). NCBI lineage: Bacteria > Pseudomonadati > Pseudomonadota > Gammaproteobacteria > Pseudomonadales > Pseudomonadaceae > Pseudomonas > Pseudomonas sp. XP2. The sequence continues at coordinate 395,646 of NZ_JBNRIK010000001.1, read as the reverse complement.
ACCTACAACACCCATGCCGTGGACTTCGACGGTGATGGCCGCCGCGACATCTGGAACAGCACACCGGATGCCCTGGCCTCGACGGCGCATTACCTGCAAAGCTCGGGCTGGAAGCGTGGTCAGCCATGGGGCTTCGAGGTACAAGTGCCAGCTGGTTTCGATTTCTGGCAAGCCGATGGCGCGCTGCGCAAACCGGTGAGCGAGTGGCTGGCAATGGGCGTGAAACTGCCTGCAGGCACGCAGTTGCCCGCCAACAGCAACCAGCTGTCAGCCGCCCTGCTGCTGCCGGCTGGCGCCCGCGGGCCGGCGTTTTTGGTACTGGACAACTTCCGCGCCATTCTGAAGTACAACAACTCTTCGTCCTACGCACTGGCGGTAAGCCTGCTGGGGGACCGCTTCAGCGGCTGGGGCTTCATTGCCGGCAGTTGGCCGAAAGAAGACCTGCCGTTGAGTCGCAGCGAGCGCATGGAGTTGCAGAACTTGTTGAACAGCCGTGGGCATGAGGCCGGGAATGCCGATGGCATCATCGGCGCCAATACCCGCAAGGCCATTCGCACTGCCCAGCAGGGGCTGGGGTGGCCAGCAGATGGCTACCCGACCCACAAGCTGCTTGAGAGCCTGCGTCAGCAATGAGATTGCTGGGGGCGCTCCTACAGCCAACCGCGTAACTGCAAGGTATCGCAATCCCCTGTAGGAGCGGCCTTGTGCCGCGATGGGCTGCAAAGCAGCCCCGACAACCTCAAACCTTGAACAGGTCCTGCTCCAGCACCAGGCTCTGCCGATCACTGTCCAGCCTGACCCGAGCCCCCAGCGGCAAGCACACATTCGGGTCGCAATGCCCACTGCGCCACCCCGCCAGCACCGGCACACCCAGCGGCGCGAAGGTCTCCTCCAGCAACGGCGCCAACGCCGCCGTGGTAATCCCGGCAAAGTCCCCCACCAGCACGCCTTTCACCCCCTCCAGCTTGCCCGCCAGGCGCAACTGGGTCAGCAGCCGGTCGACCCGGTACAACGGCTCGTTGACGTCCTCGATGAACAGGATGCAGCCCTGGGTCTCCAGCTCGGCAAGCGTCCCCATGGTCGCACCCAGCATCGACAGGTTGCCGCCCAGCAGCGGGCCGCTGGCCACACCCGGCAACACACTGCTCAAGGCATAGCCCGCCGGGTGCACAAGCTGCTCGCCTGCCCGTACGTGCCCGCCCAGCTGCGCCAGCAACGATGACTCGGTCGGCGGCAACTTGGCGCCCAGCAGGTCGGCATTGAGCATCCCCCCATGGAAGGTAACCAGCCCGCTATGCCGGTAGATCGCCGTGTGCAGCGCGGTAATGTCGCTGTAGCCGATCAACGGCTTGGGGTTGCGCCGAATCAGCTCGAAGTCGAGCTGGCCGAGCAAGCGCATGCTGCCGTAGCCGCCGCGCATGCAGAGGATGGCGTCGATGGCCGGGTCGGCAAACGCGTCATGCAGGTCCTGCAGGCGCTGTTGATCCGGTCCCGCCAAATAGCCCTGCGCCTGCAGGGCACCCGGGTAGATACGGCAACGGTAACCGCGGTCAGCGAACCACTGGCTGACCTTGTGCGTATCCAGACGCGCCGCGCCCGCCGGCGCGACAATGGCAAAGCAGGCGTTAGCCGGCAGCGCAGCTGGCAGGCTGGGTTGGAGGGTTTCGGCGCAATTCATCGCAGCTCCTAGCAGCGCGTGGGGCGCAAATAAAAATGCCGACGCCGCCTGTCGGCGTGCATCGGCATACGTGGCTCTGCTCTTTGGTTCAGAGCTTGATCTTGGCTTCGTGAGCTTGCTGGTCAGCATGGTACGAAGAACGCACCAACGGGCCAGAGGCGACGTTCTTGAAGCCCATCTTGTAACCTTCCTCGGCGAACCAGGCGAAGGTGTCCGGGTGAACGAAACGTTGCACCGGCAGGTGGCTACGCGATGGCTGCAAGTACTGGCCGAGGGTGAGCATGTCGATTTCATGCTCGCGCATGCGGTGCATGACCTCGATCACCTCTTCGTCAGTCTCACCCAGGCCAAGCATAAGCCCCGACTTGGTCGGTACGTGCGGTACCATCTGCTTGAATTTCTGCAGCAGGTCCAGCGACCAGTCGTAATCCGAACCCGGACGCGCGGCCTTGTACAGGCGCGGCACCGTCTCAAGGTTGTGGTTGAACACATCTGGCGGCTCTTGCGCAGTGATCGCCAACGCAACATCCATTCGCCCACGGTAGTCCGGCACCAGGGTTTCCAGCTGCACACCCGGGGACAGCGCGCGAATTTCGCGGATGCAGTCGGCAAAGTGCTGGGCACCGCCGTCACGCAGGTCGTCGCGGTCTACCGAGGTGATCACCACGTACTTCAGGCGCAGGTCGGCAATGGCGACAGCCAGGTTCTTCGGCTCGTCCAGGTCCAGCGGTTTAGGTCGGCCATGGCCAACGTCGCAGAACGGGCAGCGGCGGGTGCAGATGTCACCCATGATCATGAAGGTGGCGGTACCACCGGAGAAGCACTCGCCCAGGTTCGGGCAGGAAGCCTCTTCGCATACGCTGTGCAGCTTGTGCTTGCGCAGCAGTTGCTTGATACGGTCTACCTCAGGCGACACCGGGATACGCACGCGGATCCAGTCAGGCTTTTTCGGCAGTTCGTCAGTAGGGATGATCTTTACCGGGATGCGCGCGACTTTGTCGGCGCCACGCAGTTTGACCCCAGCTTCCACCTTCTTCGGCGCTTGGCGCGGGGTGACATCCTGGGTAGATATCAGGTTCGGCACGGCTTCTTGCACAGTTGTCATATTCAGTCGATTCCGCCCGTGAGGGTCGTCTGCTCAGCGTAGTCGAGGTGCTTGACCAGCTGTCCGCGCAGCCTTGTCCTGACCTCGTCGAGTTCGATCGGACCTGCCAGATCGCGCAGCTGGGTCATGGCCAGCCCCGCATAGCCGCAGGGGTTGATTCGGCGGAATGGCGCAAGGTCCATGTCCACGTTCAGGGCAAGGCCGTGGAACGAACGGCCGTTGCGAATTCGCAGGCCGAGGGAGGCGATCTTCGCTCCATCGACATAGACGCCAGGAGCATCGGGCTTGGCCGATGCCTGCACGTCGTAACTGGCGAGCAGGCCGATCAAGGCCTGTTCGATACGGCTGACCAGCTCGCGTACGCCAAAGCCCAGCCGGCGCACGTCCAGCAGCAGGTAGGCCACCTGCTGACCGGGGCCATGGTAGGTCACCTGGCCACCGCGGTCGGTCTGCACCACCGGGATGTCGCCCGGTACCAGCAGGTGCTCGGCCTTGCCGGCCTGGCCCTGGGTGAAGACCGCGGGGTGCTCGACCAGCCAGATTTCATCCTGGCTGCACGGGCTGCGCTGCTCGGTAAAGCGACGCATGGCCTCCAGCACCGGTTCATAGGGCTGCAGGCCAAGCTCGCGAAAACCGAGACAGGCGGACATCAGAGCACCATTTTCACGATGCCGGTAGCGCGCAGGGCGCTGTTGATATCGTGCAGCTGATCTTCGCTGGTGGCAACGATGTGCAATTGCACGGTGGTGTACTTGCCTTCCTTGCTCTGGCGTTCAGCCAGCGTGGAAAGGTCGACCTTGGCGTGCTTGCTGAGAATCTCGATCACCGTGTCCTTGAAGCCGACAACAGTATCGCCGATTACCTTGATCGGGTAATCAGCGCAAGGGAATTCGATCTTGTGCGACTTGACGTCTGGTTCGCTCATGGCGGAAACGGCCTCGTAAGCCGTGGCAACAACAACGCCCCCGCTAGATACGCGGGGGCATGCAGGTCACGTATCAGTTGAACAACCCGAAGAAGAATAGACGGATGCTATCCCACATACGGCGGAAGAAACCACCTTCCTCGACGCCATCAAGGGCGATCAGGTCGGCGCTGTGAACCACTTTCTCGTCCAGTTTGACTTCCACTTTGCCGATCACGTCACCTTTGGCGATTGGCGCGGTGAGCTGCGGGTTCATGGTCATCGAAGCTTGCAGACGCTTCAATTGGCCTTTAGGCATAGTCATGGTCAGGTCGTCAGCCAGGCCAGCCTTGATCTGGCTGGTGGCGCCTTTCCAGACCGGGGCCTGGGTCAGCTCGGTGCCTTTCTGGTAGAAGGTCTGGGTTTCGAAGAAGCGGAAGCCGTAGGTCAGCAGCTTCTGGGTCTCGGCAGCACGGGACTGCTCGCTGTTGGTGCCAAACACCACGGCGATCAGGCGCTGGCCATCGCGAACAGCCGAAGCCACCATGCAGTAGCCCGCTTCGTCGGTGTGGCCGGTCTTCAGGCCATCGACGGTCTTGTCACGCCACAGCAGCAGGTTGCGGTTAGGCTGCTTGATGTTGTTCCAGAAGAACTCTTTCTGCGAGTAGATGGCGTAGTGGGCCGGATCGACGGTGATGATCGCACGGGCCAGGGTCGCCATGTCATGCGCCGACGAGTAATGCTCCGGGTTCGGCAGGCCGGTGGGGTTCATGAAGTGGCTGTTGCTCATGCCCAGGTCGGCAGCCGTTTTGTTCATCATGTCGGCGAAGGCATCTTCACTGCCTGCGATGTGCTCGGCCAAAGCGACCGAGGCGTCGTTGCCGGACTGGATGATGATGCCATGCAGCAGGTCGCTGACAGTCACCTGGCTACCGACTTTGATGAACATGCGCGAACCGCCAGTACGCCAGGCGTTTTCGCTGACGGTAACCGGGTCGTTCTCACCGATCTGGCCGCGGCGGATGTCCAGGGTGGCGATGTAGGCGGTCATCAGCTTGGTCAGGCTGGCTGGCGGCAGGCGCTCGTCACCGTTGTTCTCGACCAGCACGTTGCCGCTGGACGCGTCCATGAGTACGTAGGACTTGGCTGCCAGTTGCGGTGGCGCCGGCGTCATCTGCTCTGCCGCGAAGGCGGCAGGCGTGATCATCAGCAGTACAGGCAGGCAAAGTCGTTTGGCAAGGTTGGTGATGTTCATCCGTCTCTCGAAAATCGCTAATGGTCTGAGATGTTCCCTGGGCAAGATCATGTGCCCAGCGCCAGTCAGTCTAGTTTTATGGCCGTTGGCCTGGCCCGCGAACGTGCGGCTTTATGTCGCTGCGGGCAAAAGCCGTCATTGTACATGGCCGCGCCCGGCAATTCATGACAAAACCGACAGTTTGGTGTTGCCTTCTTCGCGGGCACACCCGTGCCCACAGGGTGTCGCATACCCCTGTGGGCACGGGTGTGCCCGCGAAGAAGACGACGCGGTCAGTCTGCTGTGACCAGCTTGGCCTGCCCCAAGTTCGCCAGGCGGATGCTGTCTTGTGCTTGCTGGATCTCGCCCTGGCTGCCGATCGGCCCCAGGCGCACGCGGTGCAGGGTCTGCTGGTTACGCACGATCGAGCTGATGAACACCGGTGCATTGACCATGGTGCTGAGTTTGGAGCGCAGTAGCTCGGCGGCATCCGGGTTGGCGAAGGCGCCGACCTGAAGGAAGCTGCCACCCGCACCGCCAGGCACATTGTTGCCACCCACCTGCACCGGCACCACCGGCGCCGCATGCTGCTGTGCCGGCGGGGTCCATTGCTCGACACGTCCGGTACTGGCCGGGATCGCCTGGGTCTGGGCCACCTGCGGCTCTTTCAGCACCATCGGCGGCGTCTGCCCACGCTGGGCCCACCACTGCTGCGGGTCGATCCCCTCGACGCGCACATGCGCGGTACCGGTCTCGGCATAGCCGAGCTTTTTCGCCGCCGCGTAGGACAGGTCGATAATACGGTCGGAATAGAACGGGCCACGGTCATTCACCCGCAGGATCACGCTACGGCCGTTGGCCAGGTTGGTCACCCGCACGTAGGCCGGCAGCGGCAGGGTCTTGTGCGCCGCGCTCATGCCATACAGGTCGTACAGCTCGCCGTTGGCAGTGTTCTGGCCGTGGAACTTGGTGCCGTACCACGATGCGGTGCCCTCGGCGCGGTAATTGCGCGAGTCCTGCATCGGGTAATACGTCTTGCCCAGCACCGTGTAGGGGTTGGCCTTGTAGTTGCCAGTGTGCACGGTCGGCGTGGCATCGGGGATCTTGTTCACATCCACGTCCCACCAGGGCGCGCCGTCCTTGTGGGCCCGGTTGATGTCCAGCCCCGGCTGGGTACGCACCACGTTGCCACTGCTTTGCGGGGTCGGGCGGCTGGATGAACAGCTGGCCAGCACCACGCCAACGGCGAGGCAGGTCAGCAGTTTGAAGGAGTTGGCAGAGATGATTGCGCGCATTACTTGACGCCCCGTGCTTGAACCAGCTGTTGCGCAAGCTGATGCACCGCCATGGCATACATCACGCTGCGGTTGTAGCGAGTGATCGCGTAGAAGTTCTTCAGGCCAACCCAGTACTCGGGACCATTGTCGCCCTCAAGGCGGAAGGCAGTAACCGGCAGATCATCGCGCAGCGAATCATGAACCGACCAGCCAAGCGCGCGCAACTCCCCTACCGTTTTCACCGGCTCGATACCGGTGGTCAGGCCTTGCTCGGCACCTGCACCGTCCACCCAGGCGCGACTGACCACGCCCCCGCCCGCCACCCAGCCATGGCGCTTGAAGTAGCTGGCGACGCTGCCGATGGCATCGTCCGGGTTATTCCAGATATTGATGTGGCCATCGCCGTCGAAGTCCACCGCGTAGTTGCGAAAACTGCTCGGCATGAACTGCGGCAGGCCCATGGCGCCGGCATAGGAGCCTTTGAGCGTCAGCGGGTCGAGCTGTTCATCACGGGCCAGCAGCAGGAACTCGCGCAGTTCCTTGCGGAAGAACTCGGCCCGCGGCGGGTAATCGAAGCCCAGCGTCGACAGCGCGTCGATCACCCGGTAGTTGCCGGTGTTGCGACCAAAGAACGTTTCCACACCGATGATCGAAACAATGTACTGCGCCGGCACGCCGTATTCCTGCTCGGCACGGGCCAGCACGGCTTCGTGCTGGCGCCAGAAGTCCACACCACGGGCAATGCGCGCGTCGGTGAGGAACATCGGCCGGTAGTCCTTCCACGGCTTGACCTTTTCGGCCGGGCGCGAGATGGCGTCGAGGATCGACTGCTTGCGCTGCACTTCACGGAACACGCTCATCAACTGCTCCGGGGCAAAACCATAGTCGCGGCTCATTTCGCCAACGAACTCGGCCACCTGCGGTGAGCCTTGATAATCGCCGGCATGGGCCAGCTGTACAGCGCCGAACAGGCCCACCGCGCCAATCCACGGCGCACAACGGGCAGCCCAGTTACGCACTGCTTGCATGAAATTCTTCACCTTATTCAAACCTGTGCGATCCATTTGCGGTGCGTATGGATCGACATCAAAACGCCAAACGCTGACAGCAGCGTCACCAACGATGTTCCGCCATAGCTGATGAAGGGTAGCGGCACGCCCACCACAGGCAGAAGGCCGCTGACCATCCCGATATTGACGAACACGTACACAAAGAAAGTCATGGTCAGGCTGCCCGCGAGCAGCTTGCCGAACAGGGTCTGCGCCTGGGCGGTGATCATCAGGCCACGGCCGATCAGCAACAGGTAGACGATCAGCAACAGGCAGATGCCGACCAGGCCGAACTCCTCGCCCAGTACGGCGATGATGAAGTCAGTGTGGCTTTCCGGCAGAAAATCCAGGTGCGACTGGGTGCCGAGCAGCCAGCCTTTGCCGAACACCCCGCCCGAGCCGATCGCCGCCTTCGACTGGATGATGTTCCAGCCCGTGCCCAGCGGGTCGCTTTCCGGGTCGAGGAAGGTCAGTACCCGTTGCTTCTGGTAGTCGTGCATGACGAAAAACCACATCGCCACCGCCACCGGCACCGCCGCCGTCAGCACACTGAGGATCCAGCGCCAGCGCAGGCCCCCCATGAACAGCACAAAGGCGCCGGAGGCGAGAATCAGCAGCGCCGTGCCCAGGTCGGGCTGGCGCACGATCAGGATGAACGGCACGCCAATCAGCACCAGGCTGATCGCCACGTGCTTCAGGTGGGGCGGCAAGGTGCGCTTGGAGAGGTACCAGGCGATGGTCGCCGGCATGATGATCTTCATGAATTCCGAGGGCTGGAAGCGGATCACCCCGGGGATGTTGATCCAGCGCGTGGCGCCCATGGCGTTGTGGCCCATCACGTCCACCACCACCAGCAACAGCACCCCGGTCAAGTACGCCAGCGGCACCCAGCGGGCCATGAAGCGCGGCTCCAGCTGGGCGATGACGAACATCGACACCAGGCCTATGCCGAACGAGGTGGCCTGCTTGAGCAGCAGGTCCCAGTTCTTGCCACTGGCCGAATACAGGACGAACAGGCTGCCGGCCGCAAGGGTCAGCAGAATGATCAGCAAGGGGCCGTCGACATGGATACGCTGCAGAAAGCTGGCGCGCCGACGCATCACATCCTCACTGGAGAGCATGCGATCGAAATTGTTCATCACAGGGCCGATTCCTGGGTAACGGTGGCAGGCGCGAACTCGGGCTTGAGCCGGCCATTTTCGTCGAGCAGCCAGGCGTCCATGATCTGGCGTACCACGGGCGCGGCGACACCCGAGCCGGACTCACCGTTCTCGACCATCACCGATACCACGATTTTCGGGGCTTCGGCCGGCGCAAAGGCGACGAACAGGGCGTGGTCGCGGTGGCGCTCCTGAAGCTTGTTGCGGTCGTACTTCTCGCCTTGCTTGATCGCCACCACCTGGGCGGTACCGCTCTTGCCGGCAATGCGGTACTGGGCGCCGGCGGCAGCCTTGCGCGCAGTGCCGCGGGCGCCGTGCATTACCTGCTCCATGCCATGGGTGACCTTGGCCCAGTCGGACTTGTCACGCAGCACGATGTTTTCCATAGGGTTGTCGTCCACAGGCTGCTGGCCTTCGATGGTCTTGGCCAGGTGCGGGCGGTTCCACACCCCCTTGTTGGCGATCAGCGCAGTGGCCTGGGCCAGTTGCAGCGGCGTGGCCTGCATATAGCCCTGGCCAATGCCGAGAATCAGTGTTTCACCGGGGAACCAGGCCTGACGGCGGGTGGCACGCTTCCATTCGCGCGACGGCATCAACCCGGCGGACTCCTCGAACATGTCGAGGGAAACCCGCTGGCCGATGCCGAACTTGTTCATATAGCTGGACAGCCGATCGATGCCCATCTTGTGCGCAAGGTCGTAGAAGTAGGTGTCGTTGGAACGCATGATCGCGGTGTCCAGGTCGACCCAGCCATCGCCGGAGCGGTTCCAGTTACGGTATTTGTGGTCATAGTTGGGCAGTTGGTAATAGCCTGGGTCGAACACCCGGCTGCTGGCATTGACCACGCCACTGTCCAGGCCGGCGATGGCTACCGCCGGCTTGATGGTCGAACCGGGCGGGTACAGGCCACGCAGCACGCGGTTGAACAACGGCCGGTCGATCGAATCGCGCAGTTCGGCATAGGCCTTGAAGCTAATGCCCGTGACGAACAGGTTGGGGTCGAAGCTGGGCTGACTGACCATCGCCAGCACCTCGCCAGTGCGTGGGTCGAGTGCTACCACTGCGCCACGCCGGCCACCCAGGGCGGCCTCGGCGGCTTCCTGCAGCTTGATGTCCAGGCTCAGCACAATGTCCTTGCCCGGTTTCGGGTCGGTGCGCTTGAGCACCCGCAGCACGCGGCCTCGGGCGTTGGTCTCGACTTCTTCGTAGCCGACCTGGCCGTGCAGGTCGTCTTCGTAGAAGCGCTCGATGCCGGTCTTGCCGATATGGTGGGTGCCGCTGTAGTTCACCGGGTCGAGCGTTTTCAGCTCTTTCTCGTTGATCCGCCCCACATAACCCACCGAATGGGCGAAATGCGCACCCTGCGGGTAATGCCGCACCAGTTGGGCCACCACTTCCACGCCTGGCAGGCGGAACTGGTTCACCGCCACCCGGGCGATCTGCTCTTCGTTGAGTTCGAACAAGATCGGCACCGGCTCGAACGGCCGACGGCCCTGGCGCATGCGCTTCTCGAACAGGGCCCGGTCGTCGGCCGTCAGGTCCAGTACTTCGACGATGGTATCCAGCACTTCCTGCCAGTTACCCGCACGTTCGCGGGTCATCGACAGGCTGAAGCTGGGCCGGTTGTCGGCAACGATTACCCCGTTGCGGTCGAAGATCAGCCCGCGGGTCGGCGGGATCGGCTGCACATGCACCCGGTTGTTCTCCGACAGCGTCGAGTGATAGTCGTACTGGATGATCTGCAGGTAGTACAGCCGCGCGATCAGCACGCAAATAAGCAGCATGATCGCCACCGCGCCGACCACGACGCGGTTGCGCACCAGGCGGGCGTCTTTCTCGTGGTCCTTGAGGCGGATCGGCTGCGACATCTGACTGCTTACAGGCTCATTTGTGGTATGGGTGCCCGGACAACACGGTCCAGGCGCGGTAGATCTGCTCGCCGATCAGTATCCTTACCAACGGGTGTGGCAGGGTCAGCGGCGACAGCGACCAGCGTTGCTCGGCGCGCGCGCAAACCTCAGGCGCCAGGCCTTCCGGGCCGCCCACCATCAAATTCACCGTTCGCGCATCCAGGCGCCAGCGGTCCAGCTCGGTCGCCAGCTGCTCGGTGCTCCAGGGCTTGCCATGGACCTCGAGGGTGACAATGCGTTCCCCAGGCTGAACCTTGCTCAGCATGGCTTCGCCCTCCTGACGGATCAGGCGGGCGACATCGGCATTCTTGCCACGGGTGTTCAGCGGTATTTCCACCAGCTCCAGCGACAGCTCGGCGGGCAGGCGCTTGGCATATTCATGCCAACCTTCCTCGACCCACTTCGGCATGCGCGAGCCGACCGCGATCAGGCGCAGACGCACGACGCTTCCTTATTCCCGGTCTTTGATCTTGTCATCGAAGTAGGCGCTGGCGTTTTCCGGGCTGTGATGCTTGGCATCAGCAGCACGGCTCTGCTCGGCACCCGCCCACAGACGCTCCAGGTCGTAGAACTGGCGGGCAGCGGCGGTCATCATGTGCACGATGACGTCGTTCAGGTCCAGCAGCACCCAGTCGCTGTCACCCTTGCCTTCTTCGCCCAGCGGCTGTGCGCCTTGTTTCTTGACCGCTTCACGGACCTTTTCCAGCATCGCGTTGATCTGGCGGTTGGAGGTACCGGTGGCAATGATCATGTAGTCGGTCAGGCTGTGCTTTTCGCGCACGTCGATGACCTGGATGTCCTGGGCTTTGACGTCTTCCAGAGCGCTAATGGTCAGTTTGACCAGTTCTTCGCCACTGATGCCATTGGTTTTCTGCTTGCTCATATAAAACTCGTTCAACTCGTTGGATGAGGCGCCAGAGGCACCGTCAGTTAGGCGCACGATACAGTTCGTGCGCCTCGATGTAGGCCAGTACGGCGTCCGGCACCAGGAACCTCACCGATTTGCCGCTGGCCAGCAGCTGTCGGATCTGTGTAGCCGACACCGCAAGCGGCGTCTGCCAGACGAACGAAATATTTCCCGCCGGGCCGGACATGGCGGCGGGATCGCTCTCCGAGCGCGCAGCCAGCAGGTTGCGCAGCTCGTCAGGGGGTTCTACGTCGGCATCCGGGCGTTGCAGCACCAGGATGTGACAGTGTTGCAGCAATTCTTCCCAGCGGTGCCAGCCCGGCAGACCACAGAAGGCATCCCAGCCCAGCACCAGGAACAGCTGGTCGTGGCCGGCCAGTTCGGCGCGGATCGATTCCAGCGTATCGATGGTGTAGGACGGTTTGTCCCGCTCAAGCTCGCGCGCATCGACGCTCAGGCAAGCCACGCCCTGCACCGCTTCGCGGACCATGGCCAGGCGATCCTGCGCGGCCACCCGCGGGGTGTCGCGGTGCGGCGGCCGGGCGTTGGGCAACAGGCGCAGTTCGTCCAACCCCATGAACTCGGCCACTTCCAGCGCGCTGCGCAGGTGGCCTATATGCACGGGGTCGAAGGTGCCACCTAGAATGCCGATGCGCCGGACTGCCTGGGCCGTGCTCAACTCAGCAGGACTCCTGACCGCGCAGCTGGCCGTCGCCGATCACTACGTACTTCTCGCAGGTCAGGCCTTCCAGGCCGACCGGGCCACGGGCATGCAGCTTGTCGGTGGAAATACCGATTTCCGCACCCAACCCGTACTCGAAACCGTCGGCAAAGCAGGTCGGGGTGTTGAGCATGACCGACGCCGAGTCCACCTCAGCCATGAACTGGCGGGCTTCACCCTGGTGTTCGCTGATGATCGAGTCGGTGTGGTGTGAGCCATAGTGGTTGATGTGCTCGATGGCCTGGTCCAGGCCATCGACGACGCGGATCGACAGGATCGCGTCCAGGTACTCGGTGTGCCAGTCGTCTTCAGTGGCCGGCTTGGCCTCGATAAGCGCGCGGGTACGCTCGCAGCCACGCAGTTCCACGCCCTTCTCCTGGAAGCGGCGGGCCATTTCCGGCAGGAAACGCTCGGCCACTTGCTGGTCGACCAGCAGGGTTTCCATGGCGCCGCAGATGCCATAACGGTAGGTCTTGGCGTTGAAGGCCACGTTCCAGGCCTTGTCCAGGTCGGCATGCTGGCTGACGTAGATGTGGCAGATGCCGTCCAGGTGCTTGATGACCGGAACGCGGGCATCGCGGCTGATGCGCTCGATCAGGCCACGGCCGCCGCGCGGCACGATGACGTCTACAAATTGCGGCATGCTGATGAGCGCGCCCACGGCTTCGCGGTCGGTGGTCTCGACCACCTGCACCACGGCAGCCGGCAGGCCCGCGGCGGCCAGGCCACGCTGGATGCAGGTGGCGATAGCACGGTTGGAATGGATGGCTTCAGAGCCGCCACGCAGGATGGTCGCGTTACCTGACTTCAGGCACAGGCTGGCAGCATCGATGGTCACGTTCGGGCGCGACTCGTAGATGATCCCGATCACGCCCAGCGGTGCGCGCATCTTGCCAACCTGAATACCCGATGGGCGGTAGCTCATGTCGCGGATGGCACCAACCGGGTCCGGCAGGCTGGCGACCTGGCGCAGGCCGGTGATCATGCCATCGATACGTGCAGGGGTCAGCGCGAGGCGGTCGAGCAGTGCCGGCTCCAGGCCATTGGCGCGGCCGGCGGCCAGGTCCAGCTCGTTGGCGGCAGTCAGTTCCGCACGGGCAGCATCCAGCGCATCGGCAGCGGCTTGCAAGGCGCGGTTTTTCTGCGCGGTGCTGGCACGGCCGATTACCCGGGAAGCCTCACGGGCAGCGCGACCCAAACGGGTCATGTAGTCAAGAACGGACTCAGTCATGGGTTCGGTGTCTTGGCGAAGGGGAAATCGGCTGATTATAACTGCCGCGCAGGTGTACGCCCAGCGGCGGGTGGCGGATGGTAGAAAATGGGTGTTCGCCTCACGATTGTCTGCGCCTGTGAAATCGAGCGCCGCGCGGGCAGCGCTCGATTTCACGGGCACCAAACACATCAAGGCGAACCCCTGACAGCCGCTACCAATGAAACATATGGATACCAATCAATCGCCCCACAGGTTCAGCCAAGATTAAGCCATTCATTGCTATCATCCCCGCCTCCCCCGCCACGAACTGCCCGCATGCCAGCCCTGCCCGACAGCTTTTTCGACCGTGACGCCCAGACCGTGGCCAAGGCCCTGCTGGGCAAGGTAATCCGCCACCGCCACGGCGACCTGTGGCTGGCCGCACGCATCATCGAGACCGAGGCCTATTACCTCACCGACAAAGGCAGCCACGCCTCGCTCGGCTACACCGAAAAGCGCAAGGCGCTGTTCCTCGATGGCGGGCACATCTACATGTACTACGCCCGCGGCGGCGACTCGCTGAACTTCAGCGCCCACGGGCCGGGCAACGCGGTGCTGATCAAGTCTGCCTATCCTTGGCAGGACGACCTCTCGGGCCCCGACAGCCTGGCGCAGATGCAACTGAACAACCCCGACGCCAGCAGCAAGCTCCGCCCGAACGAACGCCTGTGCGCCGGCCAGACCCTGCTGTGCCGAGCCCTGGGCCTGAAAGTGCCAGTGTGGGACACCCAGCGCTTCGACGCCGAGCGGCTGTATGTGGACGATTGCGGCAACGCCGTACCAAGGGTTATCCAGACTGCAAGGCTGGGCATCCCGCACGGGCGCGACGAGCACCTGCCCTACCGCTTCGTCGACGCCGAGTACGCCCGGTTCTGCACGCGGAACCCGTTACGTCGCGGCCAAGTCGAAGGCCGTGACTTCTTCATTCTCGAACAAGGAAGCTGAACATGGGCCAATGGCTCGACAGCCTGACCGGCTGGCTAAGCGCCAACCCGCAGTGGCTTGGCCTGGCAATTTTCCTGGTGGCCTGCATTGAGTGCCTGGCTATTGCCGGCATCATCGTGCCTGGCACTGTGCTGCTGTTTGCTGTCGCGGTACTGGCCGGCAGTGGCGCCTTCAGCCTGGGCGAAACGTTGCTGCTGGGCTTTCTTGGCGGCCTTTTGGGCGACGCCGTGTCGTACACACTGGGCAAGTACTTCCACCAGAACATTCGCCGCCTGCCGCTACTGCGCCACCACCCGGAATGGATTGGCAGTGCAGAGACCTATTTTCAGCGCTACGGCATTGCCAGCCTGCTGGTAGGGCGGTTCATCGGGCCGCTGCGGCCCATGCTGCCAATGGTCGCGGGCATGTTCGACATGCCGTTGCCGCGCTTCATCGCAGTCAGCCTGGTGGCCGGCGCCGGCTGGTCGGTCGCCTACCTGCTGCCAGGCTGGGCTACCGGCGCGGCCATGCGCCTGCCGCTGCCGGAAGGTTTCTGGCTGGACGCCGGCATCATCGCCGGCACCCTGGCGGTCATCATCGGCCTTAGCCTGACCACCAGCATTCGCGACCAGCGCCATGGGACACGACTGATCGCCGGCATGAGCTTCGCTGCCTTGGCCGGGCTATTCCTCGGCTGGCCTTACCTGCACGAGTTCGACCAAGGCGTGATGACACTGGTGCAGGAGCATCGCAGCCAGGCCATCGACGGCGCCGTGGTACTGGTGACCCGGCTGGGCGATTTCCGCACGCAACTGTTTCTCGGCGCCCTGCTGACCGGCCTGCTGCTGCTTGCCCGCCAGTGGCGGCACGCGTTTTTTGCCGCTGGCGCGCTGATGGGCACAGCGATCGCCAACGGTACACTGAAATGGCTATTTGCCCGGGCGCGGCCGGAAGTGCTGACCGACCCACTGACCAGCTACAGCATGCCCAGCGGGCACAGCTCGGCGTCGTTTGCGTTCTTTCTGGTCATGGCAGTGCTGGCAGGGCGCGGACAGCCGCCGCGCATGCGCCTGACCTGGGTGATGCTGGGTTGCATTCCGGCGCTAGCGATTGCCCTGTCACGGGTGTACCTGGGGGCGCACTGGCCAACCGACATCCTGGCCGGCGCCCTGCTGGCCTGCTGTGTATGCGCGCTTAGCCTGACTGTGGCGCAGCGCCAGCAGACACTGCCGGCCCTGCCGCTGCGGGTGTGGTGGCTGGTGTTGCCGGCATGTATCGCGCTGCTGGCGTTCTTTGCAATGCATGCGTTGCCGCAGGCTTTGCTCAGATACCAATATTGATGTCGCCCTTAATGGCCTCTTCGCGGGCTGCCCGCTCCCACAGGTACTGCACCTGCCTCGAAGCAAGTGACATACCTGTGGGAGCGGGCAAGCCCGCGAAGAGGCCAGCCCAAGCAGCACAAAGAGATCAGGCGAAAAGCTCACCCTGAATCCGCTCCAGCAATTTCTGAATCTCCCCCAATCGCTGCTGCGGCGAGTCGAGGGTCAGCAGGTCCAGCTTGTCTTCTTCCATGAACGGCAGCAGGTACGCCAGCTGGTTGGCCAGCGCCTGGCGCCCGTCCACCGGGCGCGGCATGTCCAGCGCCTCGACCATCGGGTGCTCACCCAGCGCCACCAGCAGCGCCAGCAGGTCATCATCGGAATCGAGCAACGGGCTGTCCGCGTGCTCCGGCAGCCATTGCACCTGCCCCACCAGCAACTGGTCCTTCTGCACCTCGGTGCTTGCCAGACTGAAGCGCCGCCCCCCTTCAACGCGAATACCCAGCAAGCCATTATCCTGCTGCGCAAAGTCGCGGATCACCGCTTCACAGCCGATCGAAGCGACCATCGGTGGCGCCTTGCCAACCTGTTCACCTTCCAGGATGCAGACCACCCCAAAGCCTTCGCCCTGCTTCATGCAGCGCCCGATCATGTCCAGGTAGCGCGCCTCGAAAATCTGCAAATCGAGAAAGCAGCCCGGGAACAGCACGGTATTGAGCGGAAACAGCGGTAGTGTCATCACAATTCCTCAAGCTACCAGGCTGACCGCCAGCGGCAGGAACACTGCCGTGGCTACCCCCATCAAGCTCATCGCCAACGCGGCAAAAGCGCCGCATTCGTCACCTTCCTGCAGGGCGACCGAGGTCCCCACCGCATGCGCCGTGACGCCCAGCGACATGCCGCGCGCCTCAGGGCTATGCACGCCGAAGCGGCTCAGCAGCGCCGGGCCGAAGATGGCGCCGATCACCCCGGTGATCAGTACGAACACTGCCGCCAGCGCCGCCACACCGCCAATCTGCTCTGCCACCAGCATGGCAATTGGCGAGGTCACCGACTTGGGTGCCATGGTCATCAGGATCATGTGTTCTGCACCGAACCACCAGCCTAGCAACAGGCAGCAGAGCGTGGCGAACAGGCCCCCGATTACCAGCGTAGTAAATGTGGGCCAGAACAGCTGCCGGATACGCCGCAGGTTGAGGTAGAGCGGCACGGCCAACGCCACAGTGGCGGGGCCCAGCAGGATGTTCATGATTTCGGTGCTCTTGCGATACTCGCTGTATTCAATGCCGCACAGCAGCAGCACGCCGATTACCAGCAACATCGATACCAGTACCGGCTGCAGGAAGATCCAGCGGGTTTTCTCGTAGGCCGCCAGCACCACCTGGTAGGCACCGAGCGTGATACCGATACCAAACAAAGGATGGTGCACCACTGCATCCAGCGCGCCTTGCCAATCGAGCATCATGGCCGCTCCTCGCGCTTGCCCTGGCGGTGAATGAGCGTTTGCATCAGCACACCCACAAAAACCAGCGTCACCAGGCAGGAGATCAGCAGGGCTCCGGCAATCGCCCAGAAGTCGGCGGCGATGTCTTTGGCATACACCATCACCCCCACTGCCGGCGGTACCAGCAACAGCGGCAGGTAGCGCAGCAGGCTGCTGGCCGCCTCGTTCAATGGCTTGCCCACCTCACCGCGGGCCATGAGGAAGCCCAACAGCAGCACCAGGCCGATGATCGGCCCCGGCAGAAACGGCACCAACAAGTGGTTGATCGCCGTCCCCAGCAGCTGGAACAGCACCAGCCAGGTCAAACCACGCAACAGCATAAGCATCTCCCTCGGGCACGGCCGCCATTATAGGCACGCACAGCGATATACCGATATTCGTCGAAAAACAGACAACTTGACTGAAACGGTTCGCCGTGCTGATCTTGCACTTTCGTACCAACTGACAACCTGGAGAGTCCGCGATGCCCTATGTGCCGGTTACAGAGCTTTCGCAGTATGTTGGTAAAGCGCTGGGCCACTCCGCCTGGCTGAAGATCGATCAGCAGCGCATCAACCTGTTCGCCGAGGCGACAGGCGATTTTCAGTTCATCCATGTCGACCCTGAAAAGGCGGCCGAAACCCCGTTTGGCGGCACCATCGCCCATGGTTTTCTGACATTGTCACTGATCCCCAAGCTGATCGAGGACATCCTGGTCCTGCCACAAGGGCTGAAGATGGTGGTGAACTATGGGCTGGACAGCGTACGGTTCATCCAGCCGGTCAAGGTCAACAGCCAGGTGCGGCTGAAGGTGGACCTGGCCGAAGTGGTGCAGAAGAAGCCGGGGCAATGGCTGCTCAAGGCAATTGCTACGCTGGAAATCGAGGGTGAAGAGAAGCCTGCTTATATAGCTGAGTCGCTCTCGCTCTGTTTCGTCTGATGTAACCCCCGGGGGCGCAATGCGCCCCATTCGCAGCACAAGGCTGCTCCCGCAGGGGTATGCGAGCTCCTGAGCAGCCTTGTGCTGCGAATGGGCTGCAAAGCGGCCCCGATCCACAAATCTTCCGCACTCGCGTAGACTGCGAGCCTTCGCGCAGCCTAGGGCTGCCCCCGTCGATTTACCAAAGGTGCCCGCCATGCCCTGGCTGCAAGTACGCCTGGCCATCAGCCCGGAACAAGCCGAAACCTACGAAGATGCTCTGCTCGAAGTAGGCGCCGTCTCGGTCACGTTCATGGATGCCGAAGATCAACCGATCTTCGAGCCAGACCTCAACACCACCCCGCTGTGGTCGCACACCCACCTGCTGGCGCTGTTCGAGGCCGATGCCGAGCCCGAGCAGGTGTTTGCCCACCTGCGCCTGCTGACCGGCGCCGAGCTGCCACAGCACCAGGCCGAGGTAATTGAGGACCAGGACTGGGAGCGCAGCTGGATGGACAACTTCCAGCCTATGCGTTTCGGCCGCCGCCTGTGGATTGTGCCCAGCTGGCACGACGCCCCGGAAAAGGACGCAGTGAACCTGCTGCTGGACCCAGGCCTTGCCTTTGGCACTGGCACCCACCCCACCACTGCCCTGTGCCTGGAATGGCTCGACGGCCAGCAACTTGAAGGCACCCAGGTGCTGGACTTCGGCTGCGGCTCGGGCATTCTGGCCATCGCTTCGCTACTATTGGGCGCCCGTGATGCAGTCGGTACCGACATCGACGTGCAGGCCATCGAGGCTTCGCGCGATAACGCCCAGCGCAACGGCATTGCCGATGAGAAGCTGGCGCTGTACCTGCCCGAGCACATGCCGGCCATGCAGGCCGACGTGCTGGTCGCCAATATCCTCGCTGGCCCGCTGGTGTCGCTGGCTCCGCAGCTGTCGGGCCTGGTGCGCCCAGGTGGCCTGCTGGCGCTGTCCGGCATTCTGGCCGAACAGGGTGAGGACGTGGCTGCGGCCTACGCCGCCGACTTCGAGCTGGACCCGATCGTCGTTCGCGATGGCTGGGTGCGCATCAGTGGTCGCCGCCGCTAAGCGGGCCTAGAATATCCTTCTGCACAGCTCCCGGATTGCCGCATGACCGACAGTTTCGTCACCCAGTGCCCGCATTGCCAGACCAGCTTTCGCGTCACCCACCACCAGTTGAGCGTGGCCCGCGGCGTAGTCCGCTGCGGCCATTGCCTGCAGGTGTTCAATGCCGCCAAGCAACTGCTGGAGCAGAACCGTGCCAGCGCACCTGAGCTGCCGGTGCCAGTACCTGCACCTGTGCCAGCGGCGCCTGCCGAGCCCGTGCCCGCGCCGGCAATCACGCCCGAGCCTGTCCCCCGCGAGCGCAGCATTACCCCTGACGAGGACTGGGCCCTGACCGCCCAGGCGCTGGACGCACTTGACCTCGACCAGGAGCTCGCACGCCTGGAGCGGCGCGGCCAACCGACCCAGGCACGCCCCGCCAACATGGATGACGGGCTGCAGGCGCGGCGTGACGAACCGGGTCCGGACGAGCACGCGGACGACTTGTTCGGCAACGCCACCGGTGAGCCCTTCGAGCCAAAAACGCCCGCAGAGCCCGCCCCTGTGCTGGAGCCGCAGCCCCTGGAGCTGGACCTGGAGCCTGTACCCGGCGAACGCACCGAGCCGACACTGGGCAGTAACCTTGACCTGGACAACGATGACGAGCCGCCCGTACACCGCGCAGCCGGAATCGATGACCAGGCCGCATTCAGCGAACCGCTGCGCGCCAGCGATGACGAAACCCCGGAAAAAGGCCTGAGCGCCCGCGATGATGAACCGCTGGCCCTGCACCTGTCGGCACGCGACGATGACCCTGATGAGCCGCTGCCGGGTGAACGCCTGGAGCCGGCCCTTGCCAGCAAGCCCGAGCGCCCGCTGCGCAAGGAGCCGCTGGTCGATGTGGTCGACGACCCACTGCAACTGGGCTGGGAAAAACCCGCACCTAACTGGGGCAAACGCCTGCTGTGGGGCTTCCTGACCCTGCTGGCCGCTGGCCTGCTGGCATTCCAGTATGTGTGGTTCCACTTCGACGAGATGGCCCGCCAGGACCAGTACCGGCCGATCTTCCAGCAAATTTGCCCGATGGTCGGGTGCCAGGTACCGACCCGCGTCGATATCTCAAGAATCAAGAGCAGCAACCTGGTGGTGCGCAGCCACCCGGATTTCAAAGGCGCACTGATCGTCGATGCGATCATTTACAACCGTGCACCGTTCGCCCAACCGTTCCCGCTGCTGGAACTGCGTTTTGCCGACCTCAATGGCCAACTGATCGCCAGCCGGCGCTTCAAACCCAGCGAGTACCTGTCCGGCGAATTGGCCGGGCGTGGCGACATGCCAAGCCAGACGCCGATCCATATCGCCCTGGACATCCTCGACCCGGGGCCGAAGGCCGTGAACTACAGCCTCAGCTTCCGTTCGCCGGAATAGCCAGCAACCCTGTGGAGGCGGGGATGCCCGCTCCCAGAGGGTACGCGCGGTACCCGGATCTTGGCTCATACCAAAAGTCATAAGCCGACAACTGTTCAGATTTTATCCAAATCCATCTTTATCCGGTCACCGAGAGCGGGTATCATGCCCACCCTTTTTCGAACTCCAAGATTCGGCCCCACAACAGGGATCACCTATGTCGGCGGTACGCATCGGCCCATACACACTACGTAACAACCTGATCCTCGCGCCCATGGCCGGGGTCACGGACCAACCTTTCCGTACGCTTTGCAAGCGCCTGGGCGCAGGCATGGTGGTATCGGAGATGGTCTCCAGCGACATGAGCCTGTGGAACAGCCGCAAGTCGAGCCTGCGCCGCATCCATGAAGGCGATCCCGAGCCACGCTCGGTGCAGATCGCCGGTGGTGACGCGCAGATGATGGCTGCAGCAGCAAAGGCCAACGTCGAAGCGGGCGCCCAGATCATCGACATCAACATGGGCTGCCCGGCAAAAAAAGTCTGCAACAAAGCTGCAGGCTCTGCTTTATTGAGAGATGAAGCCTTGGTCAGCGAGATCCTCCACGCCGTGGTCGGCGCTGTGGACGTCCCGGTGACCCTGAAGATCCGCACCGGTTGGGACCGGGCGAACAAGAACGGCCTGAACGTGGCGAAAATTGCCGAACAGGCCGGCATCCAGGCGCTGGCGGTGCATGGCCGTACACGTGCCGATCTTTACACCGGCGAAGCCGAATACGACACCATCGCAGCCATCAAGCAAGCGGTGTCGATCCCGGTCTTTGCCAATGGCGATATCACCTCGCCAGAAAAGGCCCGGGCGGTGCTGGATGCCACCGGGGTCGACGGCTTGTTGATTGGCCGGGCAGCCCAAGGGCGGCCATGGATCTTTCGCGAGATCGAGCATTACCTGCGCACTGGCGAACACCTGCCAGCGCCGCAACTGGACGAAGTGGAACGCATCCTGCTGGAGCATCTGGCCGCGTTGCATGCCTTTTATGGCGATGTGATGGGCGTACGTATCGCCCGCAAGCACGTTGGCTGGTACCTGGCAACACGACCCGGCGGCAAGGAGTTTCGCTCCCGGTTCAACGCTTTGGAAGACACACAAGCGCAGTGCGCCAACGTTCGCGCGTTTTTCAGTGAACGTCGACAGAGCCTTGGGACAGAGGACGGACAAGGGGTGGCCGCATGACGATGATGACAGAGACATTTGTGAGTGGAACAACGCCCGTGAGCGACAACGCCAACCTGAAACAGCACCTCAACACGCCGAGCGAAGAGGGCCAGACCCTTCGCGACAGCGTCGAGAAGGCGCTGCACAACTACTTCGCCCACCTGGAAGGCGCGACCGTCACGGACGTGTACAACCTGGTGCTCTCCGAAGTGGAGGCGCCCCTGCTCGAAAGCGTGATGAATTACGTGAAGGGCAACCAGACCAAGGCCAGCGAGATGCTCGGGCTGAACCGAGGCACCCTGCGCAAGAAGCTCAAGCAGTACGACTTGCTGTAAGCCAGAATCCCAACCAGAAAAGGCGGCTCCTTGAACAGAGGCGCCTTTTTTGCAGACTCCACCGCGTTATTGGAACCCGAAATGACCGACCAGACTACCCGCCTGCCAGTCCGCCGCGCCCTGATCAGCGTCTCCGACAAGACCGGTATCCTCGAATTCGCCCGTGAGCTGCAGCAGCTCGGTGTCGAGATCCTGTCCACCGGCGGCACCTACAAGCTGCTCAAGGACAACGGCGTGAACGCGGTGGAAGTGGCCGACTACACCGGCTTCGCCGAAATGATGGATGGCCGGGTCAAGACCCTGCACCCGAAAATCCACGGTGGCATCCTGGGCCGTCGCGGCACCGACGACGCCATCATGAGCGAGCACGGTATCAAGCCGATCGACCTGGTTGCGGTCAACCTGTACCCGTTCGAAGCCACCATTTCCAAGCCTGGCTGTGACTTGCCAACCGCCATCGAGAACATCGACATCGGCGGCCCGACCATGGTCCGTTCGGCAGCCAAGAACCACAAAGATGTCGCCATCGTGGTCAACGCCAGCGACTACGCCGGCATTGTCGAAGGCCTGAAGGCCGGCGGCCTGACCTACGCCCAGCGCTTCGACCTGATGCTCAAGGCGTTCGAGCACACTGCCGCCTACGACGGCATGATCGCCAACTACATGGGCACCATCGACCAGGCCAAGGACACCCTTTCGACTTCCGCACGCAGCGAATTCCCGCGTACCTTCAACAGCCAGTTCGTCAAGGCCCAGGAAATGCGCTACGGCGAGAACCCGCACCAGAGCGCGGCGTTCTACGTAGAAGCCAAAAAAGGCGAAGCGAGCATTTCCACTGCCATCCAGCTGCAAGGCAAGGAGCTGTCGTTCAACAACGTGGCCGACACCGACGCCGCGCTGGAGTGCGTGAAGAGTTTCGTCAAGCCGGCCTGTGTCATCGTCAAGCATGCCAACCCGTGCGGCGTGGCTGTTGTGCCTGAAGACGAAGGCGGCATCCGCAAGGCCTACGACCTGGCCTACGCCACCGACACCGAGTCGGCCTTCGGCGGCATCATTGCCTTCAACCGCGAACTGGACGGCGAAACTGCCAAGGCCATCGTCGAGCGCCAGTTCGTCGAAGTGATCATCGCGCCGAAAATTTCCCAGGCTGCCCGCGACGTGGTGGCTGCCAAGCAAAACGTACGCCTGCTGGAATGCGGCGAGTGGCCAGCCGAACGCGCTGCCGGCTGGGACTTCAAGCGCGTCAATGGCGGCCTGTTGGTACAAAGCCGCGACATCGGCATGATCACCGCCGATGACTTGAAGATCGTCACCAAACGGGCCCCGACCGAGCAAGAAATCCACGACCTGGTGTTTGCCTGGAAAGTGGCCAAGTTCGTCAAGTCCAACGCCATTGTCTACGCCAAGCAGCGCCAGACCATCGGCGTGGGTGCAGGCCAGATGAGCCGCGTCAACTCCGCGCGTATTGCTGCAATCAAGGCCGAGCATGCTGGCCTGCAGGTGCAGGGCGCAGTCATGGCATCGGATGCGTTCTTCCCGTTCCGTGATGGCATCGACAATGCCGCTAAAGTGGGTATCAGCGCCGTGATCCAGCCGGGTGGCTCGATGCGTGATGCCGAAGTCATCGCTGCTGCTGACGAAGCCGGTATCGCGATGGTGTTCACCGGTATGCGCCACTTCCGCCACTGATTTACGGCAATCGGCCGCACTGAAGCAGGCATCTGCTGCGTTGGGGCCGGTTCCGCTGATGCTCATTGCCAGAAGGCAACTCCGCTCATCGGAACCGGCACCGCCTTGCATCTACCTGCTTCATTGCGACCTCGTACAGCGTGAGGCTTCGCCTTGCGCCCGAAAGAATTCGAGGTTTTGACATGAAAGTTTTGATCATCGG
Organism: Pseudomonas sp. XP2; assembly: GCF_053557975.1. NCBI lineage: Bacteria > Pseudomonadati > Pseudomonadota > Gammaproteobacteria > Pseudomonadales > Pseudomonadaceae > Pseudomonas > Pseudomonas sp. XP2. The sequence goes on along the minus strand of NZ_JBNRIK010000001.1, from coordinate 371,886 downwards.
CAGCGGCGGCCGTGAGCACGCCCTGGCCTGGAAAGTTGCCCAGGACCCACGCGTGGAGAAAGTCTTCGTTGCCCCAGGCAACGCCGGCACCGCCATTGAAGCCAAGTGCGAGAACGTCGCCATCGACGTATGCGCCCTGGAACAACTGGCCGACTTTGCCGAGAAAAACGTCGACCTGACCATCGTCGGCCCGGAAGCACCACTGGTCATCGGGGTGGTCGACCTGTTCCGCAGCCGTGGCCTGGACTGCTTCGGCCCAACCAAGGGTGCAGCGCAGCTGGAAGGCTCCAAGGCCTTCACCAAGGACTTCCTGGCGCGTCACAAGATCCCGACCGCCGACTACCAGAATTTCACCGAAATCGAGCCGGCCCTGGCCTACCTGCAAGAAAAAGGCGCGCCGATCGTGATCAAGGCCGACGGCCTGGCTGCGGGCAAAGGCGTCATCGTCGCCATGACCCTCGAAGAAGCCGAAGCCGCCGTGCGTGACATGCTGGCCGGCAATGCCTTCGGTGAAGCCGGTTCGCGCGTGGTGATCGAAGAGTTCCTCGACGGCGAAGAAGCCAGCTTCATCGTCATGGTCGACGGCCACAACGTGCTGCCCATGGCCACCAGCCAGGACCACAAGCGCGTCGGCGATCAGGACACCGGCCCGAACACGGGCGGCATGGGTGCCTACTCCCCTGCCCCGGTCGTTACCGCCGACGTGCACCAGCGCGTGATGGACCAGGTGATCTGGCCAACTGTGCGCGGCATGGCCGAGGAAGGCAACGTCTACACCGGCTTCCTCTATGCTGGCCTGATGATCGACAAGGCGGGCAACCCCAAGGTCATCGAGTTCAACTGCCGCTTCGGCGACCCAGAGACCCAGCCGGTCATGCTGCGCCTGGAGTCGAGCCTGGTGCTGCTGATCGAAGCCGCCTTCGCCAAGGCGCTGGACAAGGTCGAAGCCCAGTGGGACCCACGCCCGAGCCTGGGCGTTGTGCTGGCGGCTGGCGGTTACCCGGGCGACTACGCCAAGGGCGACGTGATCAGCGGCCTGGACGCAGCAGCCAAGATCGAAGGCAAGGTGTTCCATGCCGGTACTTCGCTCAAGGACGGCCAAGTGGTCACCAACGGCGGGCGCGTGCTGTGCGCCACGGCAATGGGCAGCACGGTTGCCGATGCGCAGCAGCAGGCTTACCGCCTGGCCAGGGAAGTAAGCTGGAACGGCAGTTTCTACCGCACCGACATCGGCTACCGGGCCATCGCCCGCGAGCGCGGTGAACACCAGCAGTAAGCACTACCGGAACGCCGTGCCGCCCGGGGCTGTCAACCGCCCGGCGCACGGCATCCGGCTCGTCGACAAGGCCCGGCACGGGCCTTGCCTTCGACTTGGCGCGCCGCGCATAGTTAGTACCCGGCACATCGGCTAAGAAGGGATTTCGTAGTGCGTCGGCTTCGGATTGCCTCAGCTCTGATCGTCACCTTGCTGACCTTGCTCTTCATGTTACCGGCTGCAGCCGAGCATGACGGAGGCTGGACCGTTCTGCTCGACGAACAGGCCAACCTGCAACTTAGCGATGTACGCTCCGAGCGTTATCGCAACCAGTTCAGCCCGCTGGTACTTGCCGAACTGGATGCCGCTCCGCCGGAGCAGGCCTTGTGGCTGCACTACCGCCTGGAACCAGGCGACCAGGAGCAACTGCTTCGGGTATTCGCCCCCGACCTGTCTGGGCTTGACCTATACGCCCTCCAGGGCGACCAACTTCTGCGTCAGTTGCACCACGGGCGCCAGGCCGGCAATGCCAGCCCGACCCTGCGTGGCAGCGACCATGTACTGCCCCTGCCCAACAGCAGGCAACCACTGGACATCTACCTGCGCCTAGTCTCCGAGCACCAGTTGCGCCCGGCCATCAGCCTTGAACCTGCGGCCGTAGCCGCCTCGGACCATAGCCAGCCACTGCTGTTCGGCATGCTGTTCGGCGGCTTGGTCATGCTGATCCTGCATAACCTGATCCGCTTCCTCTACAGCCACTCCACCACCACCCTGATCCTGGCGCTCTACCACAGCCTGATGCTGCTCAGCGGCCTGATCCTGCTGAACCTCAGCGGCCCTTGGTGGCACGTGTGGCACAACGCGCAAACCCCGGCCGCCTACCTGACACTGGTACTGGCCGGGCTGGCGGGGCTGTATTTCACCCAGCACTTCTTCAACCCGTGCAACTCGCCGCGGATCAACCGCCTGCTGCAGGGCGAAATGCTGGTGGTCGGGGTCAGCGGGCTGGTGCTGCTGTTCGTCGACACCCTGCCCCTCAACCTGATGACCTACGCCTTGCTGGCGCTGGGCAGCGTGAGCATGCTGCTGGTCAGCAGCTACCACTGGTACCGGGGCTATGCACCCGGCCGGCTGTTCAGCCTGGCCATGGTGGTGTTCAACCTGGGTGGCCTGGTGCTGCTGCCGGCACTGCTGGGCCTGACCCGTACCGCTACGCCTTGGCTATTGTGCATTCTGCTGGGGCTGGCCGTGGCCAGCGGCCTGCTGCTCAACCTGGCAGTCAGCGAACGCCTGCGCCGCATGAGCGAAGAGCGCTTCAGCGCCAGCCGCGCCTTGGCCGCCAGCGATGCCGAAATGAACGCCAAGGCCGAGTTCCTGGCCAAGATCAGCCACGAAATCCGCACCCCCATGAACGGCGTGCTGGGCATGACGGAGTTGCTGCTGGGCACACCGCTGTCAGTCAAGCAACGCGACTATGTGCAGACCATCCACAGTGCCGGCAACGAGCTGCTGACACTGATCAACGAAATTCTCGACATTTCCAAACTGGAGTCCCGGCAGATCGAGCTGGATGACGTGCAGTTCGACCTCAATGCACTGATCGAGGATTGCCTGAACATCTTCCGCGCCAAGGCCGAGCAGCAGAACATCGAGCTGATCAGCTTCACACAGCCACAGGTACCGCGAGTGATCAGTGGCGACCCGACACGCCTGCGCCAGGCCTTGTCGAGCCTATTGGAAAACGCCCTGAAAAACACCGATCAGGGCGAAATCCTGCTGGTAGTGGCACTGGACCAACGGGGTGAGCTACCGCGCCTGCGCATCGCTGTGCAGGACAGCGGCGAACCGTTGGCCGCCGCAGACCGTGAAGCGTTGTTGCAAGCCGAGCTGCACAGCCACCACTTCCTGTCCAGCAACAAGCTGGGCGGCCACCTTGGGCTGGTCATTGCCAAACAGCTGATCGGCCTGATGCAGGGCGAGTTCGGCATCAAGAGCAGCACCGGCATGGGCAACACCCTGTGGCTGACCCTGCCGCTGGACCCCTCTCGCCTGGAGCAGCCACCAACCGATCTCGACAGCCCGCTGCGCGATGCCCGCGTGCTGGTGGTGGACGACAATGACACCTGCCGCAAGGTGCTGGTGCAACAATGCAGCGCCTGGGGCATGAACGTCAGCGCGGTGCCTTCGGGCAAGGAAGCGCTGGCCCTGTTACGCACCAAGGCGCACCTGCGTGACTACTTCGACGCCGTGCTGCTGGACCAGAACATGCCGGGCATGACCGGCATGCAACTGGCCGCCAAGATCAAGGAAGACCCGAGTCTGAACCACGACATTCTGGTGGTAATGCTCACCGGTATCAGCAATGCACCGAGCAAGGTCATCGCACGCAACGCCGGGGTCAAACGGATACTTGCCAAGCCGGTGGCCGGCTACACACTCAAAACCACCCTGGCCGAAGAACTGGCTCAGCGCGGCCGCGATCAGGCGGTGCCGGCCAGCCTGCCCGGTATCCCGCAGGCACTGGACCTGCCAGGCGACTTCCGCGTGCTGGTCGCCGAGGACAACAGCATTTCGACCAAGGTAATACGCGGCATGCTCGGCAAGCTCAACCTTGAGCCCGACACCGCCTGCAATGGCGAGGAGGCCCTGCAGGCAATGAAAAACCAGCGCTATGACCTGGTGCTGATGGACTGCGAGATGCCCATTCTGGACGGTTTCTCGGCCACCCAGCAGCTGCGTGCGTGGGAAACCGCCAACCAGCGCCAGCGCACCCCGGTAGTGGCACTGACCGCGCACATTCTTACAGAACACAAGGAACGCGCCCGGCTGGCGGGCATGGACGGGCACATGGCCAAGCCGGTCGAGCTGTCGCAATTGCGCGAACTGATCCAGTACTGGGCCAATCACCGGGAAGCCAAGGTGGACCCGGCGCCTACTTCCTAGACTACGCTGTCGTGCAGTGAACACTGATCACCAGATCAATACGGCCCGCACCCACAATAATTGCGCAACCTTTTTGAGTTTCCGAGGACCAGCGCTCATGCTCCATGAGTTGTTCAGCGTCTACCTGAAAATGCTCGTGCTCTACAGCCCGTTCTTCGTGCTGTCGTGCTTCATCAGCCTGACCCGCGGCCACTCCAGCAAGGAGCGCAAGCAACTGGCCTGGAAGGTCGCTTTCGCAGCCCTGGTCGCCAGCGTGCTGCTCTACCTGTTCGGTCGGGTGATCTTCGGTATTTTCGGCATTACCGCCGACGCCTTCCGCATCGGGGCCGGCAGCGTGCTGTTCATTTCGGCTTTGGGGATGGCGCAGGGCAAGCCGGCGGTACAGGCCGACAACGTGCAGCAGGACGTGACGATCGTGCCGCTGACCATTCCGCTGACGGTTGGCCCCGGTACCATCGGTGCCCTCTTGGTGATGGGTGTGAGCCAACCGCACTGGGACGACAAACTGCTGGCCATCGTCAGTATCGCGCTGGCCAGCTTTACCGTCGGCCTGGTGCTTTACCTGTCGCACGGTATCGAGCGGATCCTTGGCGACCAGGGCCTGCAGATCGTCAGCCGTCTGATGGGGCTGTTCGTCTGTGCCCTGGCGGCGCAGATCATTTTTACCGGGATCAAAGGGTATCTGGTGCCTTAGATGGCATAGTCATGAATGCGCGCCTGGGACACCTTGACGACGCTTTCCTGGACTTTTGGCAATACGCTGTTCTCAAAGGCCAGAATATTGAACCGTACCAGTTCCGCACGCACATTCTTGTGACTGCGCTTGCGGCTGATGAACCCTGCACTGAAAACAGACTGTTTGTCCGCTTCGTGGTAAACCACCATATCAACCCGGTTGTTGCCAGCCGGCGCGCAGGCCAACACTTGAAAGTGTTGCCTCTCGAATGCCTTTGTCTCAAGTTCCTTCAGCACCGATGGCTTCTTCAGCAATGTTTGAATAGACACTTTCACCGATGTAGCAAAGCTGTCTCCGGCCGTTTTGGACAGCGTCTGCAGCAGTTGATCCGTCTGCTGCGTACGCGTCTTGTCCGGCCAATGGATCTGCTCGGCCGTTACGGCATCCCACCCCATGAATTTGAGCTGGTTACGGTAATAAGCGAACCAGTCTTTTATCAGCCCCTCCTTGTAAGCGGTATCGGTGGCTCGTTCGGCCATCGCCAGGGCCAGCTTCACCTTGTCTTTCTGCGCGGCATCAATGCCTGGCAAAAAGGAAACGATCCCGGCGCCGATCACGGCAGACGTGGCTTCACTCATGATGCTGCTCCTGTAGGTTGCGCGTAAGGGTCAAAGCGGTAAGCAGCTTGTGCGTCTTTGCTTTGCATCAAGGCTTGCAATTCACCACGCTGGTGCTGGAAGCGCCCTTCATCCAACGCCAGAGAGACGCCATTGAACTCGGCTTCGCCATCAAGCACGTGTTCGCTCGTAAATGTCGCCATCGAGACCAGCGAGAGTGGCTGGTCGATTTGCATCGAGATGCTGCACAGGTCCAGTGTCGGTCCCGGCTTGAGTACGCCGAGTTCGATGACCAGCGTGGAGGACTGGGCCTGGTCGTGTGCGCTGAACTTCAGCAGGTGCCGCAAGCCCTCAGCAGATCGAGCGAGGCCCGACTTGATTCCCGCCAGCACGGCCTCATGGCGTAACGAGCGAATTTTCAGCCAGGCTTCAAGTGGCTGTATATGCGCGTTGCGCACGGGTCGCCCCAACTGCTTGAGGTCATGTGTGCTGGCCAGCTTGATCCAGCCCAATTGGCGGTAAGCCTCGCGATACGCGGCATACCAGCGTTCATAATTGTCGATGCGTGAACCGGCGTGCTTGTTGGCCACCAACTGTGCGTAAAGGATTGAATCAAAAGCGGCCTGGCGTTGTGCCTCGACCGTGCCCGGCGAATACAGCAATGCTGTTCCGCCAATCAACATCAATTGCTCAGCTGCTCTATCCATCGTGTTACCTCATCACAAAGAACCGAACAAGGCGGCGTTGCGACGACGCCGCCGAGCAATCAGATGTCGTACTCGAGAACGTTCTCGACGCTGCGCACGCCAAGTTTGTTTTCTACGGTTTCGCGCACTTTGTCGTAGACGAAGTTGTTGAGCGTGAGCACTGCCGTACCGGCGTAGTACGAGGTTTTGTCCAGCTTCCACTGGATACCCAGCACGTCGTCGTCCAGTTGCGGGGCAGAGGCCTGGATGCAGCTCACCACCATGACCACATCGTTGTTTTCGGTTTCAATGCAGGCCGCCATGCCGACCATGCCCCTGGCCTTGTTCTTGCGCTTGTGATCAAGCACCTTGGCATCGTTTTCGACAGTGGTCAGTTTGTCGAAGGCCAGCTTTGCCACTTCGCCCAACTTCGTGCCGCCCAGCATCGCATTGCCCACCACACCGATCGCGCGGATCGCCACGGCGCCGACGGTGACAGACAGTTCCGCCGAAGTTTCAAGTTCGAAGGTACGGCGTGGGATGGTGAAACCAAGGTCACGCATGACGTCGATAAATTTGTCGTACCACTCCCGGCTCTGCTTTTCGGCGTTAAAGGCTTTGTCGGCGACCAGCGTGGCGAAGTGGAAGGCATTCTTCACATCGTGACGGCTTTGCGCAGACATGCCCGCGCCGCAGGCAAGCAGGTTGCCTTCTACCAGGATGGCAGCGTTAGTGGTGGTGACTTGTGTTGCATCGGACATTGGAAACTCCTTGATGGTTGCCCCTTGAGTCAGGGGCAACCACCTTAGCCAGCGCGTTGGCCACGAAGCGCGCTGAAGGGTTTCCGACGCAACTAGTTGGCGGTGGGGTACCAACGCGGCGTGTACGCCCACACCCCACCCGACAGGCGAGGGAATACACAGGTTGTAGAGGACCCGACCAAAACCATGGTGCGCATATCGACCATTTCCGGCAGCAGCTCGGCCAAGGTGACTACCTTCAGCGTCTGCCCCGGCCTACCGATGTCGCGGCCAAGGACTACAGGCGTGTTCCCCTCGCGGTGGCGACGCACAACCTCAAGTGCCACCCCGAGCTGGTGCGGCCTGGACTTGGAAATCGGGTTGTAGAAGGCCAGCACCAGGTCCGCCTGGGCCGCCAGGTCCAGGCGCTTTTCAATGATCGACCAGGGCTTGAGGTTGTCCGACAGCGACATCACACAGAAGTCATGCCCCAGCGGTGCACCCGCCTGCGCAGCGGTAGCGAGCGAGGCCGACACCCCAGGCAGGATCTCGAGGTCGACGCGATGCCAGGTGGGGTCACTGGACTCGTGCAGCGCTTCAAGCACTGCAGCGGCCATGGCGAACACGCCTGGGTCGCCCGACGAGACCACCACCACCGAACGGCCTTGGGCCGCCAGCTCGAAGGCATGCCGGGCGCGCTGCATTTCTTCACGGTTGTCGGTGCAGTGCATCACCTGGTCGTCACGGAACGGCCCGGCCATGCGCACGTAGGTTTCGTAGCCGAGGATATCCTCGGCGCGTGCCAGCTCGGCCTTGACCGCCGGCACCATAAGCTCGGCAGCGCCAGGGCCGAGGCCGATCACCGCCAGCCGGCCACGACGGCGGCCGACCTGCGCGGCATCCACCGGCGCCGGCGCCACTGCGATGACCACTTCGGCCTGTTCTATCAACTCTGCGCCTGGCAACGCTGCAGCCACCATGCTGGCCACATCGCCTGGCCTGGCAGCGAAGCGCAAGGCGACACCCAAAGCCTGCGCAGCCTCGTGCAAGGCACTGTCGGCCATGGCTTGTTCGTCCGCCAGCACACAGGCAACAGATGGCTCGGCGATACCGGCCTGCTGCAATGCAGCTCGAATACCGTTCAGGTTGCCACCTGCAACCCCCACTACCACCGAGCGGGGGTGGATCAGCAATTCGTCTCGGTTGGCCGGGCGCGCCTGATGCCCCACATGAATGGTTCGCCGTGCTGCATCGCTGGCAGGCAACTGCACCTGTTGCAGCCACGGCGCATCACCTTCGATGCGCACCGCCTCGCCAGCCAGCAAATCAGAGACAAAGCGCTTGCCTTGCTCGATGTCCGCCAGTGCATAACCCTGCGGCGGGTTCAGCAGGCAAGTGCCGAACCGCAGCTCGCCGCTGGTGGTGATCGCTGCAGCAACGCCCAGTGCGTCAGCGATTTCGCGCGCCATCACGTTCACGCCGCCCAAGCCACCGAGCAGCGGCACCACAGCGCTGCCATCCTCGGCCACGGCCAGCACCGGCGGCTCGGTGCCTTTCTCGCTGAGCAGGCTGGCCAGGCTGCGGATGACAATGCCGGCAGCACACAGGGCGATGATCGGCGTGTCCTGCTGGTACAACCCGCGCAGGGTCTCGCCGAACGAACGGTACGATTGGTCTGCACCCTCGACACGCCCCTCCAGACCATGGATCGTCGCCTGTGGATACCATTGCTGGATACGCTGCGCCGTCGCCAGGCTACCCGGGCCAAGCATGACGATTGCCGGGGCATTGTGCGTGCTCATCCCTGCCATTTTTCCCCCGGCACGATGATCAGCGAGAAGTACGGCGACGACTGAGGGTCGACCTGGTCCAGCGGCACGATCTTCTGGTTGGCCATGGTAGCCCGCTCCACATACAGCGCGCGCCCATCCAGGCCTAGCTCGGCCAGTACGTCGCGGACTTTGGGAAAGTTGCGCCCAAGTTTCATGATCACCGCCGCATCGGCGTCGGCCAGGCGGCGCTTGAGCTCCTCTGCGGGTAACACACCAGACAAAACCGACAGGCTCTGGTTGCGGTACACCAACGGCGCGCCCAGCACCGAGGCGCCACCGAGCATCGAGCAGACGCCCGGGATCACTTCGGCCTCATAGCGCTGCGCCAGGCGGTCGTGCAGGTACATGTAGGAACCGTAGAAGAACGGGTCACCTTCGCAGATCACCGCCACGTCGCGACCGGCATCCAGGTGCTCGGCCACCTGCACGCTGGCTTCGTCGTAGAAGTCGCTGATCACCTGCTCATAGGACAGCGGTGCCGGCAGGGCTTCGGTAGTTACCGGGTAGACCAGCGGCAACAGCGTCTGCTCCGCTTGCAGGTGCGCCTCGATGATGCCGAAGGCATTGCCACGCTTGCCCTTGGCCACGAAGTAGCCGACCACTGGCGCCTCGCGCAGCAGGCGCAGGGCCTTGACGGTGATCAGTTCAGGGTCACCCGGGCCAACGCCCAGGCCAAGCAGACGTCCACGCGGCGCCATCACTCCACCTCCGTAGCCAAGGCGTTGACTGCAGCGGCAGCCATCGCGCTACCGCCCAGGCGGCCTTGCATGATCACGAACGGCACGCCGCGGCTGTCGGCGGCCAGCATCGCCTTGGACTCGGCCGCACCGACGAAACCGACCGGGAAGCCTAGGATCAGCGCCGGCTTGGGTGCACCGGCGTCGATCATCTCCAGCAGGTAGAACAGGGCGGTGGGCGCGTTGCCGATCACCACCACGCTGCCTTCCAGGTACGGGCGCCACAGCTCCAGGGCTACCGCGGAACGGGTGTTGCCGGCGTCCTTGGCCAGGCCTGGCACGCTGGGGTCGCGCAGGGTGCAGATGACTTTGTTGTCGGCAGGCAGGCGGGCCCGGGTGATGCCTTCGGCGACCATGTGCGCATCGCACAGGATCGGCGCGCCGTTAAGCAGCGCCTCGCGCCCGGCCCGGCCGGCGCCCTCGGAGAACTGCAGGCCATCGATGGCATCGACCATGCCGCAGGCGTGGATCACGCGCACGGCGAGCTTTTCGAGGTCTGCGGGGATCCGCTCGAGTCGGGCTTCCTCACGGATGATCCGGAAGGAATTGCGATAGATCTCCTGACCATCGCGGATGTAGTCAATCATCAAGGTGCTCCGTCGGCAGGTCGAGCATGGCGCCTGCTTCGTTCAAGGTAAGGTCGGTGGCGCGCAGGGCGCCGAAGCCCGGCTGGCGCGCGTCACGCAGGTACAGGTCGTAACGGCCCGGTGATCGGGCCAGCAGCGTGGCCGGGGCAACATGGGCCACGGCGCAGGAACGGGCGCAGCCAGACAAGTGCACGCTGGCGGGCAAGCCAGGGCCCAGCAGCGCGGCCAGGGCAACGGCGTCGGCCTTGGTCTCGCCAAGCGCCTTGGCGCAGCCGCTGGCACCGGTGCAGGCACTGATGCGCGCCAGCGGCTCATGGTCGTGGCACAGCAGGCCCCGGGCGGACAGTTCGGCCTGGGCGGTGTCGATGTGGTGTGCTTGCAGGTTAGTCAGCACCAGGCTTTGCCAAGGGCTGAGCCGCAAGCTGCCATCGCCCCGTTCCCGGGCCACCCGCGCAGCCCCGCGCAGCATGGCCGGGGTCAGGCGGCCTTGCGGCGGGGCTACGCCAAGGGCAACGCCTTCTGCCTGCGGCAGCGTGCCCAGCCAGGAGGCGCGGTGCTGTTCACGGCGCCAGGCGAGCACGGCGGTATCACGGCGGATGTCCAGGCCGAGCCCATCGACGAAATCGCTTGCCGGGCACACCTCGAGCAACTGGCGCATGCGCGACTGCGTCAGGGTGGCCAGGTCGAGAAAGCGCTCCAGCACCGCACGCACCAACGCCAGGCCCTGCGCCAGCGGCACGGCGCCGAGCACCTGGCCGTCCGCCGGGCAGCCCGCCAGGCCAAACGCCAGCCAGGTCTGCTGCTCCAGACGCAGGGCCGATAGCCACAAATCGTGGGGGTGCTCGAGCATGGCGAGGCGCTCGCCGGCATCCAGCTGCACGGCAAACTTGGCCGACAATTGGTGAAAGCGCGGGGTGCCTTCCAGCAGGTCGAGGATCTGCCCTGCCAACGGCCGTGCATCCAGCAGCATCGCCGGATCATGCCCGGCCAGCGGGCTGAGCATGAGGTTGCGCACATCGTCACCGGCCACATCGCGCGGCCCCAGGCCGGCTGCGAGCAGTGCCTCGACCAGGGCGCGATGTGCGTTGCCAATGCCGCGGATCTGCAGGTTGCCACGGTTGGTGGCCTCGATCACGCCGCCGGCAAAGCGCTCGGCTGCCGTCGCCACCGCGTCGGCCTGGTCGGCCAGCAGCAAGCCGCCTGGCAGTTTGATGCGGCAGATGCCGCCATCACGGGCACTGACAATACGCCACAACCCCGGGCAGGCCGAGGGGCGGGGCGAAACGTTGGGGGCATGGGCCTGCGTCAAAGGGGCGTCCGGCAATCTGTGAAAATGCGCTTGAGTGTAGAAGGCGCGGTATTATGCCTGCTTTGTCCGGCGGCATGAAAAGCCGGTGGTCGAGCATCCTCAGCGATTGAGGAGAAATTCAGGGCTGTGTCGCCCTCTTCGCGGGCACGCCCGCTCCCACAGGATCATCGCTTCCCTCAATGGCTGCGCTGTACCTGTGGGAGCGGGCGTGCCCGCGAAAGGGCGCGAAGCGGCCCCAAAAAATGGCGGAATGAAATACATGGCACCCTGGCTGACAGTAGTAGGCATCGGCGAAGACGGCTTCAGTGGCCTGGGCAAGCAGGCCCGGCGCGCGCTGCTGGGCGCTGCGCGGATCTTCGGCAGCCCGCGCCAGCTGGACTTGCTGCCGCGCTGCGTGCCCGGCGAACGGCTGGGCTGGCCAAGCCCGTTTTCCCTGGGCCCGGTGCTGGCCCTGCGCGGCGAGCCAGTGTGCGTGCTGGCCAGCGGCGACCCGATGTTCTTCGGTGTCGGCGCCAGCCTGGCGCGGCAGGTGCCTGCCAGTGAGATGCGTGTGCTGTCGATGCCCTCCTCCTGCGCCCTGGCCGCCGCCCGCCTGGGCTGGCCGCTGCAGGAGGTGCAGGTGGTGTCGCTGGTGGCCCGGCCACTGTCGGCGCTCAATGCCCACCTGCACAGCGGTGTGCGCCTGTTGGTGCTGAGCAACGATGGCGACAGCCCGGCGGCCATTGCCGCGCTGCTGCGCGAGCGTGGCTTCGGGCCAAGCCGCCTGCGGGTGCTGGAGCACCTGGGAGGCCAGCAAGAACGCGAACTGGCCGGCACCGCCCAGGACTGGCCGCACGCCGAGATCGCTGCGCTCAACCTGGTGGCCATCGAGTGCCTGGCCACGCCCGATGCCCCACGCCTGCACCGCCTGGCCGGGCTGCCGGACAGCGCCTTCCGGCACGATGGCCAGCTGACCAAACGCGATGTCCGCGCCATCACGCTGGCGCGCCTGGCGCCTCAGCCCGGCGAACTGCTGTGGGACGTGGGCGCGGGCTGCGGGTCGATCGGCATCGAATGGATGCGCGCCCACCCGGCCTGCCGCGCCTTGGCCATCGAGGCCGATGAAGGCCGGCAAGGCTTCATCGAACACAACCGTGACGCGCTGGGTGTACCCGGCCTGCAGCTGATCTGCGGCAAGGCGCCTGCAGCACTGCAAGGCCTGGAGCAGCCTGATGCAATCTTCATTGGTGGCGGCGTCACCCGCGAAGGCGTGCTGGACCTGTGCTGGGCAAACCTGCGCCCCGGCGGGCGGCTGGTAGCCAACGCGGTGACCTTGCAGAGCGAACTGGCCCTGGCGCATTTTCGCGAACAGCACGGTGGTGAGCTGACCCGCATCCATGTCGCCCATGCCCAGCCCTTGGGCGCGTTCGACACCTGGCGCCAGGCGCTGCCGATCACCCTGCTGGAAGTGGTGAAACCCGTCGATGCGTGAAGAAACCCGCGAACAGCCCGCGCCCCTGCGCAGCGGCCTGACCACCGGCAGCTGCGCCACCGCCACCAGCCTGGCAGCCGCTCGCTTGCTGCTGATCGGCGAAAGCAGCGACGCCGTCAGCATTACCCTGCCCAAGGGCAAGGTGGTGCAGATGCGCCTGGAATTCTGCCGCCTGATTGGCGAGCGTGCCGAAGCCGGCACCCTCAAGGATGCTGGCGACGACCCGGACGTGACCCACGGTGCCCTGCTCTACAGCCAGGTGCGCTTGCTGGGCGAGCCGGGCATCCGCTTTGTCGCCGGCACCGGCGTCGGCACCGTGACCCGCCCGGGGCTGGTGCTGGCGGTGGGTGAGCCGGCCATCAATCCGGTGCCACGGCGCATGATCACTGAACACCTGCAACGCCTGGCCGACGCGTGCGGCTACCTCGGTGGTTTCGAGGTCACGGTCAATGTGCAGGGCGGCGACCAACTCGCGCTCAAGACCATGAACCCGCGCCTGGGCATCCTCGGCGGGCTGTCGATCCTTGGCACCAGCGGCATCGTGCGGCCGTTCTCCTGTGCGGCCTATATCGCCTCGATCCACCAGGGTATCGATGTAGCCCACACCAACGGCTACACGCACATCGCCGCGTGCACCGGCAACGCCAGCGAAGACACCATGCGCCGGGTCTACGGGCTGCCGGAAATTGCCCTGATCGAGATGGGCGATTTTGTCGGTGCAGTGCTCAAGCACCTGCGCAAGGTGCCGGTGCCACGCCTGACCCTGTGTGGCGGTTTCGGCAAGATCAGCAAACTGGCCGCCGGGCACATGGACCTGCACAGCCGCCACTCCAGCATCGACTTGCCGCAACTGGCCGGCTGGGCTGCCGACATTGGCGCTGACGAAACACTGCAGGCAGCCATCATCGGCGCCAACACCAGCCAGCAAGCGCTTGCACTGGCTCATGCGGCCGGCATTGCCTTGGGTGACGCAGTGTGCGCCCACGCCCTGGCCTTCGCCCGCAGCGTCGTGCCGGCGCTGGTGCAAGTGGAAGTGTTCGCCATCGACCGCCAGGGCGGCATCGTCGGCCGGGCAGGTGTGCAATGACTGCGCGCATCCTGCTACTGGGTGGTGTCGCCGAAGCCCTCGCCATCGCCCGCCGGCTCGGCCCTCAGCATGTCTATAGCCTGGCCGGTATCGGTCGTGTGCCGCAGGACCTGCAATGCCAGGTACGGGTCGGGGGCTTTGGCGGTGCCGAGGGCTTGGCCAACTACCTGCGCGAGGCAGGCATCACCCTGTTGATCGATGCCACCCATCCCTATGCCGCGCAGATCAGCCGCAATGCTGCCAGTGCTGCACGTAGCGCCGGCATCCCGTGCTGGGCCTTGCGCCGCCCGGCCTGGCAGGCGCAAGCGGGGGATGATTGGCGCGAAGTCGAGGACTGGGCAGGGCTGATCGAAGCACTCAAGCCGTTTCGCAGACCGCTGTTCACGTTGGGGCGTGAGCCACTACAGCATCTGGACGAGATTCCGCCGGAGCAGTTCTGGACCTTGCGGGCGCTGGAAGCGTGCCCTGGAAACGCGCGCTGCGAAGTGATTGGCGCGCGTGGGCCATTCAACATTGAAGATGAACGGGCATTGTTCCAACGCCGCAGTATCGATGTGCTGATCAGCAAGAACAGCGGCAGTGTGGCGACCGAGCCGAAGCTCGAGGTAGCGCGGGAACTTGGTCTGCCGGTGCTGATCCTCAAGCGCCCGGGGTTGCCGGATATTGACCGCGCATTCGAATCGCAGGCTGACATGGCAGCAGCACTCGACCTGCATCAACACATCTCGCAAGCACGCTAGAGATCCCTGTGGGAGCGGGCAAGCCCGCGAACACCGGCGAAGCCGGTGCCATACATCGAGTCGTCTTCTGCGCGGGCACGCCCGCTCCCACAAAAGACCGTACCCGTCTTGAAACCTGTATATGACCGTTGCCCTACAGCCCTTTCGGATATTTCTTTCAACCCCGCACGTGGCTCTGGGTCGTACTGCTGCCGTAAACTCAACGCCCCTCCCCCGGAAGGTTTCACCCATATGGAAATGCAATGGTGGATCTGGCTGGTCTTCGGCATCGCGCTGATCCTGCTCGAACTGGTCTTGCCAACGTTCTTCATCCTCTGGTTCGGCATCGGTGCCGTGCTGGTCTCTCTCATCTCGCTTGCCGCCCCCAGCCTGCAACTGGACATGCAGGGCCTGCTGTGGGTCGTGCTGTCATCGGCCACCACCGCGCTGTGGTTCAACGTGTTCCGGCGCAAGCAGCCAGACGTGCGCTGGACCGCCGACAGCGTGATCGGCGAGGTGGGCTTGCTGACCGCTGGCGTTTCGGAGTTCCAGAAAGGCCGCGTGCGTTTCCAGAAGCCGATCCTTGGCAGCGAAGAATGGACCTGCATCGCCGATAGCCAGATCGCTCCCGGCGAACGGGTGCGCCTGACCGCCATCGAGGGGAACATCGCCCGCGTCATCCGGGCCTGAATCCGCACTAAAAGGAATTTCGCATCATGACCAGCCTCATCGTCGTCGGCGCCATCGCCCTGTTCGTCCTGATCACCGTGTTCAAGGGGGTACGCATCGTGCCCCAGGGCGAGGAGTGGATCGTCGAGCGCCTGGGCCGCTACCACAGCACGCTCAAGCCCGGCCTGAACATCCTCATCCCGTACATGGATGTGGTCGCCTATCGCCTGCCGACCAAAGACATCATCCTCGATGTACAGCAGCAGGAAATCATCACCCGGGACAATGCCGTCATCGTTGCCAACGCCCTGTGCTTCGCCAAGGTGGTCGACCCGCAGAAGGCCTCCTATGGCGTGCAGAACTTCTCGTTCGCCGTCACCAGCCTGACCATGACGTCGCTACGCGCCATCGTCGGCGCCATGGACCTGGACGAAGCGCTGTCCAGCCGCGAGCAGATCAAGGCACGCCTGCGCGAGGCAATGTCGGAGCAGACCGAAGACTGGGGCGTGACCGTGCGCTCGGTGGAAATCCAGGACATCAAGCCTTCGGAAAACATGCAACTGGCCATGGAGCGCCAGGCGGCGGCCGAGCGTGAGCGCAAAGCCGATGTGACCCGCGCCGAAGGCGCCAAGCAGGCCGCGATCCTTGAAGCGGAAGCTCGCCTGCAGGCCGCCAGGCTGGATGCCGAAGCGCAGATCAGCCTGGCCGAGGCCTCGGCGCGGGCGATTTCGCTGGTCAAGGAGGCGGTGGGCAACGAAACCGTGCCGGCGATGTATTTGCTGGGTGAGCGTTATGTCGGGGCCATGGAGAACCTGGCGAGCAGCAACAACGCCAAGGTGGTGGTGTTGCCGGCGGATCTGCAGGAAACCGTCCGTGGCCTGATGGGCCGCAACAAGGCTTGAGATTGCCGGGGCCGCTCTGCGGCCATTCGCGGCACTAGGCCGCTCCCACAGGACAGCGCAGTATTCGAGGCTGCGGCAATCCTGTGGGAGCGGCCTTGTGCCGCGATGGGCTGCGCAGCAGCCCCCATACCCGACCACCTGCGTCACTTCACCGCACCCTGCCTTTTTTACCTATACTGCGCCTTACAATAGCCACCACGATTCCTGACCGGATCTCTCCATGCCCCCACGTCGGCCCATCGCCTGGATAGCCTGCCTTGCAGTGCTGTTCAACCTGCTGGCCATGCCGCTGGCCTCTGCCGTGCCCAAGGGCCCGGCCGAGCAGCTGCTGTGGGGGGCTTTCTGTTCCAGCATGGCCAACAAGGCCAAGGTCGATGTCCAGGCCCTGGCCAAGATCGACCTCGGCCCGCAAAGCGACGACAGCGCCAGCATGATGAATTGCTGGTGCTGCTCCGGCGCAGCGCCGCTGCTGGCCCTGCCCGGCTACCCGCCGCAACTGCACAACCCGCCAACACTGTTTGCCGGCCTGCTGCCACCCCCCGCCGACTACCAACCCACGCCGCGCCAGCTCTGGCCCGCGCTAAACCCCCGTGCCTCTCCGCTGGCCTGAGTTCATCACGCTGTCTGCCTGAACCTGAACACAACGGAGATTCACCATGCTCAAGCACGCCCTCGTCATGGCCGCCCTGCTGCTGCCCGGCGCCTTTGCCAATGCCCACGAATACAGCGTGGGCGACCTGCACATCGCCCACCCCTGGTCGCTGCAGTTGCCCCCCAACGCCCCCAATGTCGCCGCGTATTTCGTGGTGCACAACAATGGCCAGGCCGATGACCGCCTGCTGAGCGTCGACAGCCCCATCAGCGATGACGCGCAACTGCACGAGCATGCCATGAGCGCCAGCGGCGCCATGAAAATGCAGCAAGTGCCCAGCGTGGTGGTGCCTGCCGGCAAGGACCTGACCTTCGCCCCCAGCGCCTACCACGTGATGCTGATGCAGCCAAAAGACCGCAGCCTGCTCAGCGACGGCAAGCGCTTCCCGTTGACCCTGCATTTCGAAAAGGCCGGCGACATCACCGTCGAAGTGGCCGTGCAGAAGCAGGCGCCGGCGGACCAGCCGCAAGCCCACGAACACGCGCACTGACAACTGCTGACAGGCACTCGCCATGAGCCTGCCGCGCAACAGCATCAGCCGTACCACCCGCCCTGACCGCAGGCGCGCCGGTGGCGGATGGCTGAGCCTGTTCGCCATGTGGATGATCTTCATCGGCCCGCTGATTTCCCAGTCGATGCCGATGGACCACCACGCCGGTATGAGCATGCCGATGGCGGCTGCCCATGAGCATGGCGGCGACGCCCATCACGGCCACGGCGGCGATGGCCAGCTGCATGTGATGTGGGAAAAGTGCGGTTATTGCAGCCTGTTGTTCAACTGCCCGGCCCTGCCCCAGGCCCTCAGCCCGCTCAGCGCCGGCAGCGTCGCCCCCACCACCCACCTGCTTGCACCAACGCACCAGGGCCATGCCCGGCAGGCTGTATTCCCCGGTGCGCGCAGCCGCGCCCCGCCTTCCTCGATCAGCGTCTGAACCCACATTTTTGTGCACGAAGCCAGGAGGCTTCGCGCTAATTCATGACTGATCGACTGGAATCATTATGTCCGGCTGCACCCCTGTTTTTACCTTGTCCCTGCGTGGGGCCCTCGCCGCCGTGTGCGGCTCGCTGCTCGCGCCCGTAGCCCTGGCCGCCGACCCTGGCCATGAAGGCCATGCGCACGACGCACCCGAGCTGAGCCCGACGGTGATAACTGCCGTGGCCCCAAGTTCGCCACTGACCGTGGTCACCAACCCGAAAGACCCGCGCCAGCCAGTACCGGCCAGCGACGGCGCCGACTACCTGAAGACCATCCCAGGCTTTTCGGCGATCCGTGCCGGCGGCACCAACGGCGACCCGGTGTTGCGCGGCATGTTCGGCTCGCGCCTGAACATCCTCACCAACGGCGGCCTGATGCTGGGCGCCTGCCCCAACCGCATGGACGCCCCCACCTCCTACATTTCGCCAGAGACCTACGACCGCCTGACCGTGATCAAAGGCCCGCAAAGCGTGATCTGGGGCCCGGGCGGCTCGGCAGGCACCATCCTCTTCGAGCGTGAACCCGAAAAGTTCGGCACCCTCGGCAGCCGCGTAAACGCCAGCCTGCTGGCAGGTTCCAATGGCCGCTTCGACAAGGTGCTGGACGCCGCCGCCGGCAACAGCCAGGCCTACGCCCGCTTCGTCGGCAACCAGTCACGGTCGGATGACTACCACGACGGCAACGACGACACCGTGCCGTCACGCTGGGAAAAATGGAACGGCGATGTTGCCCTCGGCTGGACGCCCGACCAGGACACCCTGCTGGAGCTCACCGCCGGCAAGGGCGATGGCGAGGCCCGCTATGCCGGGCGCGGCATGGACGGCTCGCAGTTCAAGCGTGAAAGCCTGGGCCTGCGGTTTGAAAAGTCCAACCTCGGCGAAGTGCTCGACAAGGTCGAGGCGCAGGTTTACTACAACTACGCCGATCATGTGATGGACAACTACAGCCTGCGTACCCCGTCCGGCAGCGGCATGATGGGCATGCCGATGGTCAGCAACGTCGATCGCCGCACCCTGGGTGCACGCATAAAGGCCACCTGGCGCTGGGCCGATGTGCAGCTGATCAGCGGCATCGACGCGCAAACCAACGAACATCGCCAACGTGGCGGCATGGGTGTGGACGCACACAAGGGCCAGGCCTGGAGCAAGGACGCCGACTTCCACAACTACGGCGCCTTCAGCGAACTGACCTGGTACGTCAGCGGTGAGGACCGTTTGATCACCGGTGCCCGCCTGGACCGCGCCTCGGCCCGCGACTTCCGCCAAGGCAGCGCCACCGAAGGCGATACCCGCGCCGACACCCTGCCCAGCGGTTTTATCCGCTACGAGCACGATCTGGCAGCCATCCCGGCCACCACCTACATCGGCCTCGGCCATGCCCAGCGCTTCCCCGACTACTGGGAGCTGTTCTCGCCAAAGCTGGCGCCACCCGGTTCGGCCAATGCCTTCGACGGCATCAAGCCAGAGAAAACCACCCAGCTCGACTTCGGCATCCAGTACCGCACCGAACGCCTTGAAGCCTGGGCTTCGGGTTATGTGGGGCAGATCCGCGACTACATCCTGTTCGACTACCGCACCGGCATGATGGGCATGAGCACTTCCCAGGCACAGAACATCGACGCCCGCATCATGGGTGGCGAACTGGGTGCGGCCTACCAACTGACGGAAAACTGGAAGGCCGACGGCACGCTGGCCTATGCGTGGGGCAAGAACAGCAGTGACGGCAAAGCGTTACCGCAAATGCCGCCCCTGGAAAGCCGCCTGGGCCTGACCTACAGCCGCGATGTATGGAGCGTCGGCGCACTGTGGCGGCTGGTGGCTGCGCAGAACCGCATCGCCGAGAACCAGGGCAACGTGGTCGGCAAGGACTATGACAAGAGCGCCGGCTTTGGCGTGTTCTCCCTGAACGGCGCCTACAAGGTGAACAACAACCTCAAGCTCAGCGCAGGGGTCGACAACCTGTTCGACAAAACCTACGCCGAGCACTTGAACCTGGCCGGGAACGCCGGGTTCGGCTACCCGGCTACAGACCCACAGCCGGTCAACGAGCCAGGCAGGACCTTCTGGACCAAGGTCGATTTCAGCTTCTGACAACAACCACGGGCGCAGCTTCGGTTGCGCCCCTCTGCTGGTCAAACAGGAGGTTCCCATGAGAGGAACACGCACCAATTTCTATAACCTGGCCTGGCGTTGGCACTTTTATGCGGGGCTGTTCGTGGCCCCGTTCATGATCCTGTTGGCGATTACCGGGATCATCTACCTGTTCAAGCCGCAGCTCGACCCGCTGCTGTACCGCGACCTGATGGTGGTCGAAGCCGGCCACCATCGGCAGGGCGCCGATGCGATGCTGGCCGAAGTGCGCCAGGCCTACCCCGAAGGCCACGTCGGCCAGTACCTGCCCCCGCTGAACGCCGAGCGCAGTGCGCAGTTCGTGGTGCATGACGGGGGGCGCGAACTGAACGTGTTCGTTGACCCGTACAGTGGCAAGATCCTCGGCGAGCAGGACGGCAAGCAGAACCTGCAGGCCATCGCCCGCGCCCTGCATGGCGAGCTGATGGTCGGCACGGTCGGTGACCGCCTGGTGGAACTGGCCGCAGGCTGGGGCATCGTGCTGGTGGTGTCGGGCCTGTACTTGTGGTGGCCACGCGGGCGCAATGGCGCTGGCGTACTGTGGCCACGGCTGTCGGCACGCGGCCGGTTGTTCTGGCGCGACCTGCACGCGGTCACCGGCTTTTGGGGTTCGGCCCTGCTGTTGCTGATGCTGGTCAGCGGCATGACCTGGACCGGCCTATGGGGCAAGCAGTACGCCGATTTGTGGAACCGTTTCCCGGCAGCCATGTGGAACGACGTGCCCAAGTCTGACCAGCAGGCAGGTGAGCTGAACAACGCGCACCGCCAGACCGTGCCCTGGGCGATGGAAAACACACCGATGCCGCAGTCCGGCGCACACGCCGACCACGCTGGGCACCACATGATGTCGGACAAGCCCGCAGCACCCCAGGTGAGCGTGCAGCAGGTCGAAGACATCGCCACCTCGCGCCAGGTCGAGCCTGGCTACAGCATCACCCTGCCGACTACGGCAGACGGCGTGTTCACCATTGCCGTGTTCGCCGACGACCCGCGCAACGACGCTACCCTGCATGTCGACCAGTACACCGGCAAGGTCCTGGCCGATGTGCGCTGGCAAGACTACAGCCCGGTCGCCCGCGCCACCGAGATGGGCGTAATGCTGCACGAGGGCAAGATGTTCGGGGCGTTCAACCAGATCATCATCCTGGGGGTGTGCCTGATGATTCTGCTCGGTTCGGTGAGCGGGCTGGTGATGTGGTGGAAGCGCCGGCCTGAAGGCGGGCTGGGCGTGCCACCGCTGCGCCATGACCTGCCGCGCTGGAAAGCGGCGGTGGGCGTGATGCTGGTGCTGGGGGTGATGTTCCCGTTGGTGGGGGTGTCGATGGTGGTGATGTGGGTGGTGGACAGCCTGGTAGTGCGCCGCCGCCGGGAGCTGGCCAGCGCCTGAGCCCTGCATAACCTGCACTGGCCTCTTCGCGGGCTTGCCCGCTCCCACAGGATCTCTGCCGCCCTCAGGCGTGGCGCGATCCCTGTGGGAGCGGGCATGCCCGCGAAGAGGCCGGTGAAGGTCTCGAACTTTTCCTGCGAAAGCACGGCTGCCATCTGAAGATCGTGTCGATCTGTCGCGATCTCGAATTGGAACGCCCGTGTTAGCCTAGCCGGCGACTTTCAAGGGAATGCAGCTTATGACCGCAATTTCACCCAAACCACAAGAAGAGCAGCACCTGCAACGCAACCTGACCAACCGCCATATCCAGCTGATCGCCATCGGCGGCGCAATCGGGACCGGCCTGTTCATGGGCTCGGGCAAAACCATCAGCCTGGCGGGCCCGTCGATCATCTTCGTCTACATGATCATCGGCTTCATGCTGTTCTTCGTCATGCGCGCCATGGGCGAACTGCTGCTGTCGAACCTGAACTACAAATCGTTCATCGACTTCTCGGCCGACCTGCTCGGCCCCTGGGCGGGTTACTTCACCGGCTGGACTTACTGGTTCTGCTGGGTGGTCACCGGTATCGCCGACGTGGTCGCCATCGCAGCCTATACACAATTCTGGTTCCCCGACCTGCCGCAGTGGATACCGGCGCTGACCTGCGTAGGGCTGCTGCTGTCGCTGAACCTGGTGACGGTAAAAATGTTCGGCGAGATGGAATTCTGGTTCGCCCTGGTCAAGATCATCGCCATCCTCGGCCTGGTCGCTACCGGCCTGTACATGGTCATCACCGGCTTCACCTCGCCCAGCGGGCGCACTGCACAGCTGGCCAACCTGTGGAATGACGGCGGCATGTTCCCCCATGGCCTGATGGGCTTCTTCGCCGGGTTCCAGATTGCCGTGTTCGCCTTCGTCGGCATCGAGCTGGTGGGTACCACCGCCGCCGAAGCCAAGAACCCGGAGCGCACCCTGCCGCGGGCGATCAACTCGATCCCGATCCGCATCATCGTGTTCTACGTGCTGGCGCTGATCGCGATCATGGCCGTGACCCCATGGCGCGACGTGGTACCGGGCAAGAGCCCGTTCGTGGAGCTGTTCGTGCTGGCTGGCCTGCCTGCGGCGGCCAGCATCATCAACTTCGTGGTGCTGACCTCGGCGGCCTCGTCGGCCAACAGTGGCGTGTTCTCCACCAGCCGCATGCTCTACGGCCTGTCGCAAGAAGGTGACGCGCCCAAGGCATTCGAAAAACTGTCGAGCCGTTCGGTGCCGGCCAACGGCCTGTATTTCTCGTGCACCTGCCTGCTGCTGGGCGCGGTGCTGATCTATCTGGTGCCAAACGTGGTCGAGGCGTTCACCCTGGTGACCACGGTTTCGGCGGTGCTGTTCATGTTCGTCTGGACGCTGATCCTGCTGTCGTACCTGAAGTACCGCAAGAACCGCGCGGCGCTGCACCAGGCGTCGAAGTACAAGATGCCGGGCGGGCGCTTCATGTGCTTCGTGTGCCTAGTGTTCTTTGCTTTCATCCTGGTGTTGCTGAGCCTGGAGGCGGATACGCGCTCGGCGTTGGTGGTAACGCCGATCTGGTTCGTGCTGCTGGCGGTGACGTATCAGTTTGTACGCAGCAGGCGCCATCCGCGTTCGGCTGTGCGTAACGGCTGATGGCCTAGGGGGCTGCTTTGCAGCCCCAATCCTGTGCACATCGATGTCCCAGGCACCAACCTGGACCTCGCAAACGCCCCAACACCTCGCACAACCCCTCTATCACGCCCCTTGCGCCACTAGGCACACCCCTTGCAACGCCCTCCCCGCTTGGCCAAAACCAAAAAAACTCAGCGGAGAGAGCACATGAAGCGTCGCAGTCTGATCAAGGCCTTTACCCTCAGCGCATCGATTGCGGCGATGGGCCTGAGCTGGAGTATCCAGGCCGCCGAGACCATCAAGGTTGGCATCCTGCATTCGCTGTCGGGGACCATGGCCATTTCCGAGACCTCGCTCAAGGACATGGCGCTGATGACCATCGACGAGATCAACGCCAAAGGCGGGGTCAACGGCAAGATGCTCGAACCGGTGGTGGTCGACCCGGCCTCCAACTGGCCGCTGTTCGCCGAAAAGAGCCGCCAGCTGCTGACCCAGGACAAGGTCGCCGTGGTGTTCGGCTGCTGGACCTCGGTGTCGCGCAAGTCGGTGCTGCCGGTGTTCGAAGAACTCAACGGCCTGCTGTTCTACCCGGTGCAGTACGAGGGCGAGGAGATGTCGCCGAACGTGTTCTACACCGGCGCCGCCCCCAACCAGCAGGCTATTCCAGCCGTTGAATACCTGATGAGCGAAGATGGCGGCAGCGCCAAGCGCTTCTTCCTGCTGGGCACCGACTACGTCTACCCGCGCACCACCAACAAGATCCTGCGGGCCTTCCTGCACAGCAAAGGCGTGGCCGACAAGGACATCGAAGAGGTGTACACCCCGTTCGGCCACGCCGACTACCAGACCATCGTTGCCAACATCAAGAAGTTCTCCGCCGGCGGCAAGACCGCGGTCATCTCCACGGTCAACGGCGACTCCAACGTGCCGTTCTACAAGGAACTGGCCAACCAGGGCCTGAAGGCCACCGACGTACCGGTGGTGGCGTTCTCGGTGGGCGAAGAAGAATTGCGCGGTATCGACACCAAACCGCTGGTGGGCCACCTGGCTGCCTGGAACTACTTCGAGTCGGTGGATAACCCGGTGAACCAGAAATTCGTCGCCGACTGGAAGGCCTACGCCAAGGCCAAGGGCCTGCCAGGCGCTGACAAGGCGGTGACCAACGACCCGATGGAAGCCACCTACGTGGGCATCCACATGTGGGCGCAGGCCGCCGAGAAGGCCAAGTCCACCGATGTCGACAAAGTGCGTGAAGCACTGGCCGGGCAGAGCTTCAAGGCGCCGTCGGGCTTTACCCTGACCATGGACAAGACCAACCACCACCTGCACAAACCGGTAATGATCGGCGAGATCCAGGATGACGGGCAGTTCAGTGTGGTGTGGGAAACCGAGCAGCCGCTGCGGGCGCAGCCTTGGAGCCCGTTCATTCCAGGCAATGACAAGCGACCTGACTACGCAGTGAAAGGTAACTGAGTGCACTGGGGCC
>NZ_JBNRIK010000001.1:343889-347322 GCF_053557975.1 Pseudomonas sp. XP2 | reverse complement strand
CCTGTGGGAGCGGGCAAGCCCGCGAAGAATCCACCACTGTATTCCAGGATTGCCCGCATGCTCAGAATGCTGCTCACCCTGCTTCTGCTACTCCCCATGGCCACCCAGGCCAGCGAGGGCGAATTCTTCCTCACCGCCAAGCCCGCCGAGCAGGCTCGCCTGCTCGAAAGCTGGGCGGCGCAACCCGATGCCGCGCGCGTGCCGCTGCTGGACAACCTGCGCCAGGGCCGCATTGGTACTGACGACACCCGCAAGGTACGCCTGAACAACCGCCTGCGCGGCCTGATCGACAACGCCCTGGCCAGCCACCGGTTGCTCAGCGACAACAGCGAAACGCGCCTGGCCGCCGCCCAACAACTGCAAAAAAGCGCACAACCCGCGCAAATGGCCTTCCTCGACCGGCGCTTCGCCAGCGAGCCGGATGCCGCCGTACACGCCGCCATCGGCCTGGCCCTGGCCAACCTGCAACTGGGCGCCAGCGAACCGGCAGTACGCCTGGCCGCCGTGCGCCTGTTGGGCGAAACCGGTGACCCGGTGGCCCGCACCCGCCTTGAAGCGCTGCTGCAACCCGACGCAGAAGCCGACCCGGGCGTGCGTACTGCTGCCGAGACCAGCCTGGCCCAGGTCAAGCGCAAGCTGCTGGTCGGCGAACTGCTCGGCCAGGCGTTCAGTGGCCTGTCGCTGGGCTCGATCCTGCTGCTGGCGGCATTGGGCCTTGCGATCACCTTCGGCCTGCTCGGGGTGATCAACATGGCCCACGGCGAGATGCTGATGCTCGGCGCCTACAGCACCTACATGGTCCAGGTGCTGGTGCAGCGCTACGCCCCGGGCGCTATCGAGTTCTACCCGCTGATTGCCCTGCCGGTAGCCTTCGCGGTCAGTGCCGGCGTGGGCATGGCGCTGGAGCGCACGGTCATTCGCCACCTTTACGGCCGCCCATTGGAAACCCTGCTGGCCACCTGGGGCATCAGCCTGATCCTGATTCAGGCCATCCGCCTGCTGTTCGGCGCGCAAAACGTCGAGGTCAGCAACCCGGCGTGGCTGTCGGGCGGCATTCAGCTGCTGCCCAACCTGGTACTGCCCTACAACCGCCTGGTCATCATCGGCTTCGCCCTCGCCGTGGTGCTGCTCACCTGGCTGCTGCTCAACCGCACGCGGCTGGGCCTGAACGTGCGCGCGGTCACCCAGAACCGCAACATGGCCGCCTGCTGCGGCGTGTCCACCGGGCGCGTCGACATGCTCGCCTTCGGCTTGGGCTCTGGCATCGCCGGGCTCGGCGGCGTGGCACTGAGCCAGGTCGGCAACGTCGGCCCGGACCTGGGCCAGAGCTACATCATCGACTCGTTCCTGGTGGTGGTGCTGGGTGGCGTCGGGCAACTGGCCGGGAGCCTCTGGGCCGCATTCGGCCTTGGCATCGCCAACAAATTGCTGGAGCCGCAGATCGGTGCCGTGCTCGGCAAGATCCTCATCCTTGCGTTGATCATTCTGTTCATCCAGAAGCGCCCGCAAGGCCTGTTCGCCCTCAAGGGACGGGTAATCGACTGATGAACCAGCCACTGCTTGTCACCGCTACGCAAAAGGCCGGGCCACGCCTGACCCTGGCCATCGGCGCCATCGTCGTCCTGTTGTTGCTGGCCCTGCCGCTGCTGTCCCTGCTGCCGGCGGACCACGTGCTACAGGTGTCGGCCTACACCCTGACCCTGGTCGGCAAGATCCTCTGCTACGCCATCGTCGCCCTGGCCCTGGACCTGGTCTGGGGCTATGCCGGCCTGCTGTCGCTGGGTCACGGCCTGTTCTTCGCCTTGGGCGGCTACGCCATGGGCATGTACCTGATGCGCCAGGCGGCCGGTGATGGCCTGCCGGGGTTCATGACCTTCCTGTCATGGACCGAGCTGCCATGGTACTGGGCCGGTACCCAGCATTTCGCCTGGGCGCTGTGCCTGGTGGTGCTGGCGCCTGGGCTGCTGGCACTGGTGTTCGGCTGGTTCGCCTTCCGCTCGCGGATCAAGGGCGTGTACTTCTCGATCATGACCCAGGCCCTGACCTTCGCCGGCATGTTGCTGTTCTTCCGCAACGAAACCGGCTTTGGCGGCAACAACGGTTTCACCAGCTTCCGCACCATCCTGGGCTTCGACATTGCCGCCCAAGGGACCCGCGCGGTGCTGTTCCTGCTCACCGTCGGCCTGCTGCTGGCCAGCCTGTACCTGTGCTGGCGCCTGACCCGCAGCAAGTTCGGCCGCCTGCTCACCGCCGTGCGCGACGCCGAGAACCGCCTGATGTTCTGCGGTTACGACCCGCGCGGCTTCAAGTTGCTGGTGTGGGTGCTAAGCGCCGTACTCTGCGGCCTGGCGGGCGCGTTGTATGTGCCGCAGGTGGGCATCATCAACCCCAGCGAAATGTCGCCGACCAACTCCATCGAAGCCGCCGTGTGGGTGGCCCTGGGCGGGCGCGGCACGCTGATCGGCCCGCTGCTCGGCGCCGGCCTGGTCAATGGCATGAAGAGCTGGTTCACCGTGGCCTTCCCGGAGTTCTGGCTGTTCTTCCTGGGCGCGCTGTTCATCCTCGTCACCCTGTACCTGCCCAAGGGCGTGGTCGGCTTGTTGAAAAAAAGGAGTCAGCCATGAGAGGCGTGCCCCCTGCTCACCCCGAATTCATGCTTGAACCGGTCTTCGACAACCTCGGGGCCGGCCGCGATGCCATTGGCCTGGGCAGCCGCCGCGAGGCGGGCCTGGACACCCGCCACGGCACGGTGCTGAGCCTGGAGGACATCAGCGTCAGCTTCGATGGTTTCAAGGCGCTCAACGGGCTGAACCTGTACATCGGCGTGGGCGAGCTGCGCTGCATCATCGGCCCCAACGGTGCCGGCAAGACCACGATGATGGACGTGATCACCGGCAAGACCCGCCCGGACACCGGTAGCGCCTTCTTTGGCGACACCCTCGACCTGGCGCGCATGAGCGAGTACCAGATCGCCCAGGCAGGTATTGGTCGCAAGTTCCAGAAGCCCACGGTGTTCGAGGCGTTGACGGTATACCAGAACCTGGAGCTGGCGCTGAAGACCGACAAGTCGGTATGGGCCAGCCTGGCGGCGCGCCTGGGCAGTGAGCAGCGCCAGCGCATCGAAGAAGTGCTGACCACCTTGCGCCTGCTGCCCCTGGCCCAGCGCCAGGCCGGCTTGCTGTCCCACGGGCAAAAGCAGTTTCTGGAGATTGGCATGCTGCTGGTGCAGGAGCCGCAATTGCTGCTGCTGGATGAGCCGGTGGCCGGCATGACCGATGCCGAGACCGAATTTACCGCCGAGCTGTTCAAAGGCCTGGCTGGCAAGCATTCGCTGATGGTGGTGGAGCATGACATGGGCTTTGTGGGGAGCATTGCCGATCATGTGACCGTGCTGCACCAGGGCAGCGTGCTGGCAGAAGGGTCGCTGGAGCAG
>NZ_JBNRIK010000001.1:342442-343776 GCF_053557975.1 Pseudomonas sp. XP2 | reverse complement strand
CCCACAGGGAAATCACTCATTCCAAAACTGTGGTGAACCTGTGGGAGCGGGCTTGTCCCGCGAAAGGGCCGGTGCAGCCACAACAAAAACACCAAGGACATGACATGCTGAAAATCGACACCCTGCACCAATACTACGGCGGCAGCCACATCCTGCGTGGCCTGTCGTTCGAAGCCAAGGTCGGCGAAGTCACCTGCCTGCTGGGCCGCAACGGCGTGGGCAAGACCACCCTGCTGCGCTGCCTGATGGGCCTGGTACCCTCCCGTGACGGCAGCATCGAATGGGAGGGCAAGCCCATTACCCGCCTCAAGCCCCAGCAACGGGTGCAGGCCGGCATCGCCTACGTGCCCCAGGGCCGCGAAATTTTCCCGCGCCTCACCGTCGAGGAAAACCTGCTGATGGGGCTGTCACGCTTCCCGGCCCGTGAGGCCCGCGAAGTCCCCGCGTTCATCTACGAACTGTTCCCGGTGCTGGAACAAATGAAACAGCGCCGTGGCGGCGATCTGTCTGGCGGCCAGCAGCAACAGCTGGCAATCGGCCGCGCCCTGGCCAGCCGCCCACGGCTGCTGATTCTCGACGAGCCGACCGAAGGCATCCAGCCCTCGGTAATCAAGGAAATCGGTGCCGTCATCCGCCGCCTGGCCGAGCGCGGCGACATGGCGATCCTGCTGGTGGAGCAGTTCTACGACTTTGCCGAGGAACTGGCCGACCAGTACCTGGTCATGGCCCGTGGCGAGATCGTGCAGCACGGCCGCGGCGAAAACATGCAAGCCGAAGGTGTGCGTGGCTTGGTAACCATTTAATCTGCAAGCAACGACCCTGCGAGACCCTGTCATGAGTTACCAAATCCGCGACGCCCTGCCCACCGACGTGCCGGGCATCCTCGACATCTATAACGACGCAGTGCGCAATACCACGGCGATCTGGAACGAAACCCCGGTGGACCTCGGCAACCGTCAGGCCTGGTTTGAAGCACGGGCGCAGCAGGGGTATCCGATACTGGTGGCGGTGGACGACAGTGGCGTGCTCGGTTATGCCTCGTTTGGCGACTGGCGGCCGTTCGAGGGCTTTCGCAACACCGTGGAGCACTCGGTGTATATCCGCGGCGACCAGCGTGGCAAAGGGCTGGGGCCGGTATTGATGGCAGCGCTGGTCGAGCGTGCGCGCGGGTGCGGCAAGCATGTGATGGTGGCAGCCATCGAGAGTGGCAACGCGGCGTCGGTGCGCCTGCATGAGCGGCTGGGCTTCGTGGTGACCGGGCAGATGCCGCAGGTGGGGGTGAAATTTGGCCGCTGCCTGGACCTGACCTTCATGCAACTGGTGCTGAACCCCGG
>NZ_JBNRIK010000001.1:329672-342319 GCF_053557975.1 Pseudomonas sp. XP2 | reverse complement strand
GGTGTACCTGTGGGAGCGGGCTTGCCCCGCGAAGAGGCTGGTGCAGGCAAACACACTCATATCTGGGTAAACCTGCCCAGCCGCTGGCGCAGCATGCTGTTTTCGCTGCGCAACTGCTGCACTTCCTGCAACAGCTCCAGCGCCAACGCCACCCCTTCCCACTCAAGCTCCAGCTCCTGGTGCAACTTCACCGCGCGTTTGGCCAACAACGGCGCCTGATCGTCGAACAACCAGTCCTCAGGCGTTCGCCCGGAGGGTTCGACAATGCCGTGTTCGACGATTTCGATCACGCAGTCAGCCGTGACATCGGCTTCCTGACACAGGGTACGCATGTCCAGTTGAACGATCAGGGTGCTGCTCATGATCACTTACTCCATTGTGTCCTCGGGTTGAACGCCGCTTTCTCGGAAAGCTTCGTCCACAATTCGCGGGCAGCCTCATCGGAGGTCGGCGGCATGACCACTTTCAATTGCGCGTATAGGTTGCCGCGCTCACCGCGCTTGTTCGCCAGGCCTTTGCCCGGCACGCGCAGGCGCTGACCGCTCTGGCTGTCGGGGCGGATGGTGAGGTTGATCTTGCCTTCCAGGGTCGGCACCGCCACCTTGGTGCCAAGGGCCGCCTCCCACGGTGCCAGCGGCACGGTGATGATCAGGTCATGGCCTTCGACATCGAACAGCGGGTGCGGTGCCATGCGGATGGTCAGGAACAGGTCGCCATTGGCCGCACCACCGCTGCCGGGCGCGCCCTGGCCCTTGAGGCGGATACGCTCGCCGTCCGTAACACCGGCCGGAATCTTCACGTTCAGGGTCTTGGTAGTGAAGCCGGTGCGTTGGCCCATGGCATTGGTTTGCGGCACCTGGAAGCTGATCTGCTTGGACTCCTTGCTCAGGGTCTCTTCAAGAAATACTGCCAGTTCCAGCTCCACATCCTGCCCTCGCCTGCCGGCACTGCGTTGCTGCTGCCGGGCGCCACCAAAGGGGTTGCCACCCCGCCCACCGAAGACCGAGCTGAAGAAGTCGGAGAAGTCGCCGCCCTCGAAGCCGCCGCCACCGCCGCGGCTCTCCCAGCCCGGTGGTGCCTGGAACGGTCGGCCATGTTGGCCGCCATACTTGCGAATTTCGTCGAACTCGGCACGTTTCTGCGCGTCGCCCAGCACTTCATAGGCCTCGTTGGCCTCTTTGAACTTGTCCTCGGCGTCGCGCTCCTTGCTGACATCGGGGTGATACTTGCGCGCCAGCTTGCGGTACGCGGCCTTGATCGCCTTTTCGTCCGCCGTGGGCTCTACGCCGAGTATCTTGTAATAGTCTTTGAAGTCCATTTGTGGATCACCAATGTGAATGTGCGTGTTGCAACAGAAGATAGGGGTCAAGCATAGCCTTTCAAGACCGACTTGGGTTTGCCTCAAGGCAGACGACTGGTCTTGATTCTGTAGCCAACTGGCATACACTGCGCGGCCGTTTTGCCTCCGGAAGCCCATTTCCCATGTCTGACGTATCCCCGGCCCGCGCCCTGGGCATCGACTTTGGCACCTCCAACTCCACGGTCGGCTGGCACCGCCCTGGCGTGGAGTCGCTGATTGCCCTGGAAGACGGCAAGATCACCTTGCCCTCGGTGGTGTTCTTCAATATCGAAGAGCGGCGCCCGGTGTATGGCCGCCTGGCACTGCACGAATACCTGGAAGGCTACGAAGGCCGCCTGATGCGCTCGCTGAAGAGCCTGCTGGGCTCCAAGCTGATCAAGCACGACACCAGCGTGCTGGGCAGCGCCCTGCCGTTCAAGGACCTGCTGGGCATGTTCATCGGCGAGCTGAAAAAGCGCGCCGAAACCGCCGCTGGCCGCGAGTTCGACCAGGTGGTTCTGGGCCGCCCGGTGTTCTTCGTCGACGAAGACCCGGCTGCCGACCAGGAAGCCGAGGACACCCTGGCCGACGTGGCGCGCAAGATCGGCTTCAAGGATGTGTCGTTCCAGTACGAGCCGATTGCCGCGGCCTTCGACTACGAGTCGGGCATCAGCCGTGAAGAACTGGTAGTGATCGTCGACATCGGCGGCGGTACTTCGGACTTCACCCTGATCCGCCTGTCGCCCGAGCGCCACCTGGTCGCAGAGCGCCAAAGCGATATTCTCGCCACCGGCGGCGTGCACATCGGCGGTACCGACTTCGACAAGCAGCTAAGCCTGCAGGGCGTGATGCCGCTGTTCGGCTACGGTAGCCGCATGAAGAGCGGCGCACTGATGCCCACCAGCTACCACCTCAACCTGGCCACCTGGCACACCATCAACGCCCTGTACTCGCAGAAGTCGCAGTTGGCGCTGAGCAGCATGCGCTATGACATCGAGGACAGTTTCGGCATCGACCGCCTGTTCAAACTGATCGAGCAGCGCGCCGGGCACTGGCTGGCGATGGAAGTGGAAGCCAGCAAGATCGAGCTGACCGAACAGGACAGCCGCCACATCGACCTGCGCCGTGTCGAGCCCGAGCTGACTGCGCAGCTGACCCGAGCGTTGTTCGAAGACGCCATCGAAGGCCTGCTTGAGCGCGTACGCGGCAGCGTGACCGAACTGCTGGCCAAGGCTGGCGTGAGCGAGAGCCAGGTAGACACGGTGTTCTTCACGGGCGGCTCCAGCGGCATTCCGGCGCTGCGCAACAGTGTGTCGGCGATGTTGCCGAATGCGCGGCATGTGGAAGGCAACATCTTTGGCAGCATTGGTAGCGGGCTGGCCATCGAGGCCCGCAAGCGTTACGGCGCAGCCTGAGCTATTTTGGGGCCGCAACGCGGCCCCGACAATCTGTTAGACCAGCTCTTCGCGCTTAAGCTCACTCTTGAGGTAGGCATAGTATATCGGCCCCGCCACCACCCCCGGCAGCCCGAACGCCGCCTCGAACACCAGCATCGCCAGCAGCAGTTCCCATGCCTTGGCACTGATCTGCCCGCCAACAATCCGCGCGTTGAGGAAGTACTCGACCTTGTGGATAACGATCAGGTAACCCAGCGCCGCCGCCGCCACCCAGATCGACAACGACAAGCCGACGATGGTGATCAGGGTATTGGACATCAGGTTGCCGATCACCGGCAGCAAGCCCAGCAGGAAGGTCAGCACGATCAGTGTCTTGGTCAGCGGCAGGTGCACGCCGAACAGCGGCATCACCACCGCCAGGAAGATGCCGGTAAAGGCCGTGTTGAGCAGCGAGATCTTGATCTGCGCGAACACGATGTTGCGAAACGCCTTCACCAGCAGGTTCAGGCGCTCAAACAGCGCTGCCGCCAGGGGCTTGCGCCGGGAAACATCGGGAATACGCTGCAGGGCGATGATGGCGCCGAGAATCATGCCGATCAGCAGCGTCACGAACATGTGCGCCATGCCTTTGCCCACCAGCTGCAAATCGCTCCGGTGGCTTTTTATCCAGTCGCCGATGGCGACCTTGAACTCTGCGGCACTGGCGGGCAGGTAGCCCTCGATGAAGGGCGGCAGCTGACCGCGGGCACGCTCGACAAGGGCCATGAACTTGTCCAGCGAGGCGCCCGGGTTTTCCGCCTCGTGCAGCAAAAAGCTGAAGGCACCGGCAATGAGCAGCGTCAAGGTAATGACCACCAGCGTGCCAAGCAGCGCCACGGCCAGCCAGCGCGCACGCTGGCCGGCCAGCAGCGGCTGAAGGCGCGGGGTCAGCATGTTGACCAGTTCGAACACCAGCAGGCCAGCCAGCAGGCTGGGCAACAACTTAAGGGGCAAAGCCAGCAGCAGGCCGGCCATGACGATGAACAGGCTGGCCAGGGTGATCTGACGGGGGGTAAAGGTCATACAGCCTCGACGGCAGACAGCGGGAATGCCCGCAGTCTGCCAGCCTTGGCGGCGCAGGCATAGGCGCAGGTCATTTCTTCTTCAGGCAGTCGCTCATGTACGCCTTGCGCTCGTCACCCTTCAGGGCTTTGGTCGTGGCGTCGGCGTTGCAGGTCTTCATCTTCTGTTGCTGGGTTTGTGGCACGTCCTTCTTCAGGCAGGTGCTCATGAACGCTTTGCGCTCATCGCCCTTGAGGGCTTTGGTAGTAGCGTCGGCATTGCAGGTTTTCATTTTTTCCTGCTGCGCGGTATTGGCCGCGAAGCCTTGGGCACTGAACAACACTGCCAGCGCCAGTAATGGGATGTGCAGCACTTTCATGGAGTAGTCTCCTTGGCTCCGTGCCCGACGCACGGGGGTCGAGCTGAGTGTAGCCAAGATTTTTCAGCGCCCCGCCCGCGCCTGCCGGCGGTACTGCTCGGGCGTGCACTCGGCCTGGCGCTGGAACATGGCGATGAACGCCGAAGCGCTGCTGTAGCCAAGGTCGAAGGCAATGGCCTGAATGGGCAGGCCGGCCTCCAGCGCTTCGATGGCACGCAGAAAACGCAGGCGCAGGCGCCACTCGCCAAAACTGATGCCCAGTTCGCGCAGAAACTGGCGGGCCAGGGTGCGTTCGCTAACATGCACACGGGCGGCCCAGTCGGCCAGCGGGCGGTTGTCACCCGGCTCGGCACTGAGGGCGTCCAGTACCTGGCGCAGGCCATCGCTTTGGGCAAACGGCAGGTAGCAGGCCTGGGCGGGCGCCAGCAGCAACTGGTCGAGCAGTACCTGCACCAGGCGCTGGTCGCGCTCGTCCTCGGCCACCTTGAGGTCACGCCGGGCGAAGTCGCCGAGGATGGCCTTGAGGATATCGCTGATCATCAGGCTGCACGGTTGCGGTGGCAGGGCTGCGCACAGGCTGCGGTGTAGATAGATAGAGCGGTAGACGATGGCCTGGGGGTTGTAACAGCCATGCGCGGTATCGGGCGGTACCCAGACGGCGTAGTGCGGCGGCGACAGGAAACGCTGGCCGGCGACCTCCAGTTGCATCACGCCGTAGGCGGTGTAGTTCAGCTGGCCCCAGGCGTGTTGATGCACGGCGCTGTGGGTATCGGCAACGAACTCATCGTGTCGGAAGTACACCGGGGCCGGCAGTTGGGTGAATTGGGGTATATCGAGGTATTTGCGCGGCATGCTGTCTGCTTTGCGGGGTGGGTTGTCTGGATAAGAGTATAGGCTTGTGGACAGACACTCGATAATACAGGCCTATCGAGGGCCTGCCTTGCAGGCCCAATCCAGGCCCCAATGAGTAACCCGCTACATGAATTACCTGTTCCCCCTCACCGCCATCCTCATCTGGGCCGGCAACACCGTGGTCACCAAGATGTCCGCCGGTGCCATCCACCCTGCCGAAATCGGCTTCTACCGCTGGCTGCTGGCCGGCTTGCTGTTCACGCCGTTTCTGCTGCCCGCCGTGTGGCGCAACCGCGCAGCCATCCGCCCACACCTGGGCAAAGTGTTCGTGCTGGGCGTGCTGGGCATGGCGATGTACCAGAGCCTGGCCTACTTTGCCGCCGGCATCACCAGCGCCACCAACATGGGGATCATCCTCTCGCTGATGCCACTGATGTCTCTGGCGCTGTCCATCGCCTGGCTGGGCCAGCGCCTGAGCTACGGTGCCCTGCTGGGTGCGGTGGTGTCATTCTTCGGCGTGCTGGAGGTGGTCAGTGCCGGTCACCCCGCGAGCCTGTTGCAGCAGGGCCTGAACAGCGGCGACTTGCTGATGCTGGTCGCCACCCTGGCCTATGCGCTGTACAGCTTCCTGTTGAAGAAATGGCAACTGCGCCTGCCACCCCTGCAGTTGCTGTATTTGCAGGTGCTGGTGGCAATCGTGGTGCTGCTGCCGCTGTTCCTGCTGTCGGACAAGACGGGCCTGAACAGCCGTAATATCGGCCTGGTGCTGTATGCCTGCGTGCTGGCCTCGATGATCGCGCCGCGGGTGTGGATGCAGGCCGTGCATCGCCTGGGGCCAAGCCGCACCACGCTATTCTTCAACCTGCTGCCCTTGGTCACCGCACTGATCGCCGCCGTGGTGCTCGATGAGCAACTGGCGCGCTATCACCTGGTCGGCGGCCTGCTGACCCTGGCCGGGGTAGTGCTGGCCGAGCGCTGGACCACCCCGATACGCCGCTAAAGCCCGGCAGCCTTCAGCCGGGCGGCATGTTCGGTGAACAACCGCACCGGCTCGGCGCCTTTGCCCACGGCGCCGAGAGACTGGTTGACGATATCCAGGTGATCGAGCGGGTAGTCGTCGCCGATCACCTGCCCCAGGTGCGAACTGAAACGCCCGACCATGCCGTCGCAATGCCCCTTTTCTTTGACGAAGCTGCGGGCAAACAGGCGGCAGAAGCGATTGCTGCCGTCAAAGCGGTTGCGACCCTGGTCGGTAAGGCCGGGCTGCAAGGTGCCAGACCACGAGTAATAACGCACACCATCGACTTCATAGGCCCCTTCCCCGCCCCAGGTCTGCGGCAGCCCTTGGGGATATGCCTGGTTGAACAGCGCCACCCCGGCAGTGGTCATCGACTGGTGCGAGGCGTGCAGGTCAACCGGCAGCGGGTCGCGGCGCCAGCCGGTTTCCAGCCACACCAGCAACACGGCAAGACCCTGCAACACAGCCTTGAGGATGCGCCCCTGGGGTGAATCGCCAGGCGCCGTGCGGTCCAGGTGGTCCGCCAGTTCCGAGCCGTGGTTGGGGCCGGCCACCGAGGTGACCGAAGCCACGCGCTCTGGCCGCCTGGCCGCTGCGTAGCGCGCGCTCAGGGCGCCTTGGCTGTGGCCGATGAGGTTGACCTTTTCGGCACCGGTACGCGTGCAGATATCCTCGATGATCAGCAGCAACTGCTCGCCGCGCACCTCGCTTGAATGCAGCGGCGAAACCTGCACCGGGAACACCTGCGCCCCACCCTTGCGCAAGGCTGGCACGATGCCGAACCAGTAGGGGTAGAGCATTAGCCGGACAAAACCGAGCATGCCCGGCACCAGCACCAACGGGTATCGCGTGGCCAATTCCTGTTGCATTGCACCAGCCCCTTTCCGTGGACGACCGGTCAACACTACAGCGCCAATCATGACCATCGCAATCGAACTCCCGGCCCGCGCTGGGGTTCCAAACCACACAGACCCTTTGCAAGGAGCGGGACCATGTACAAGCAGACCCTGGCAATCCTTCTGGCAAGCGCCACCCTGGCCGCCTGTGGCAGCCGCCCGGAAAACCCGGCGGACTATGTCACCTACCGTGACGAACCGCTGGTCAAGCAGGTGGAGCACGGCATGACCATGCAGAAGGTCATCGCCATCGGTGGCAGCCCATCGAATGTGATCGACCTGCCGCACGGGGGCACCTGCAACGACTACATTCTCAACCGCGACGGCAAACAACAGCCCTACTACGTGCGCTTCGACGCCACTGGCCACGTCGATGCCAAAGGGTTCAAGACTTGTAAACAACGCCAAGAGGACAGCGACGCCGTCCCCGGCGCGTGAGCCTGCGTCCCCACCCTGACCCTGATATGCCTGGAGATAACCATGAGCAACGTTGAACTGACCGATGTGAAAACCCTGCGCGAACGTGCCCGCCAGCATGTGGAGCAAGGCGCGGTGACCGAGGGCTACCACGCCGACCGTCAGGAAATCCTGCGCCTGCTGAACGAGTCGCTGGCCACCGAGCTGGTCTGCGTACTGCGCTACAAGCGCCACTACTTCATGGCAAGCGGCATTAAAGCCAGTGTGGCTGCCCAGGAATTTCTGGAGCATGCGAACCAGGAAGCCGAACATGCCGACAAGCTGGCCGAGCGCATCGTGCAGCTGGGCGGCGAGCCGGACTTCAACCCCGACAACCTGACCAAGAACTCCCATGCCCAGTACGTGGCGGGTAATTCGCTGAAAGAAATGGTGCTGGAAGACCTGGTGGCTGAGCGGATTGCCATTGATAGCTACCGCGAGATCATCCAGTACATCGGTGATAAAGACCCGACCACCCGACGCATCTTCGAAGACATCCTGGCCCAGGAAGAAGAGCACGCGGACGACATGTCCGACCTGCTGCAAGGGCTGTAATCGCAAGGGGCTGCTTTGTAGCCCTTCGCGGCAGGCCGCTCCTACAGGGGAAAGCGATCCCTTGTAGGAGCGGCCTTGTGCCGCGATGGGCCGCAGAGCGGCC
Organism: Pseudomonas sp. XP2; assembly: GCF_053557975.1. NCBI lineage: Bacteria > Pseudomonadati > Pseudomonadota > Gammaproteobacteria > Pseudomonadales > Pseudomonadaceae > Pseudomonas > Pseudomonas sp. XP2. The sequence continues at coordinate 334,283 of NZ_JBNRIK010000001.1, read as the reverse complement.
CCCTGCTATTTCCGACCTTTCACCACTGCCGGCGCCTTGCCCGCCTTCATCTGCTGCAACAGCGGCGTGCACTGGTTGGGATCATCCCCGCTGCTGGGCGCGATCAGCGCCAGCAACCCCGCCGCCGGCCCGGCCACCACACCCAGCGCCACCATCCCCGCACCACGCAGTGCCAGCGGAACTGCCTGCACCCCAGCACTCGGCTTGGCAAACGGCCCACGCACATACAGTGGCGAACGCAGCGAGAACAGCCGCAGGCCTTTCGATTCGGGGGTGATTTTCAAGTCCAGCTGCTCACTGCTGAAGTTGGCCGTACCGTTGATGTAGATGATCGCGTTCTCGGTATCGAAGATGAACAGACGGGTCGTTGCCAACCCCTCCTTGATACCCACATCCGCCGCCGCGCAATTGATCTTCACATCCTCATCACCGAACAGCTTGCCGATGACATAGTTGCCCACGTTCAAGCCGGCAATCTCCATCAGGCTGCGGCTGATCGCGCCATCGTTGACGAGCATGCGCAGGTCGCCATTGGCCGTACCCAACAGCGCCGCCACTGAATTACCACGGCCGCTGATGTCGGCATCGCCGTTCAACTCACCAAAGCTGGTCTGCATCGGCGCGAAAGTCGGGAACAGTTGCTTGAGCTTGAAGCCCCTGGCAGTCAGTTGGGCGCGGCCCTGCAAAGGCACGCTGCGACCGTCCAGGCGAATTCTGGAGGCCAGGTTGCCGCCAGCGACGCCGAAACGCAGGGGCTCCAGGCGCAACAGACCGTCTTCGAGAATCACGTGGGCCGAAAGGTCATTGAACGGCAGTTGCGTGCTGTGCACGATGCGCTTGCCGGCAAAGGTGACGTCGGCGTCCATCGCGCGCCAGCGCTCGGTGCGGAACTCTTCCACCGGCAGCACCTTGCCCGTTGGCTGCTTGCTGGCACCACCACGGGCCTTCTGCTCGGCGTTGGAATCGGCGCCGATCAGCGGCGCCAGGTCCTTGAACAGCAACTGGTTGGACACCAGGTTGCCGGACAGCTTGGGCCGTGGCTGGCTGGCGACGAAGGCCAGGTCACCGTGGATGTCGCTGTCACCGATCTTGCCATTGAAGCCCTGGTAGTTGAACGTCGCGCCTTGTGGCGCATGCAGGTTGGCGCTGAGGCGGCCGTCGGTCGAGTAGGCCGGGGTGTCCGGCAGGGTCACCCCGGTCAATGGGTAGAGGTTGCCCAGGCTGGCACCGGACAGGCGCAAGCGCAGGTCCAGGGCGCCGAGGTTGCGCGGGTCGGTCAGGGTGCCGGCGAGCACCACATGGGTGTCGGCGATGCGCACGTCGGCTTGCAGCGGAAACGGCTGGCGGGCGTCCTGCAGCGCCAGCAGGCCGCCGATCTTGCCGGTGCCGGACACCGGCTGATCCTTGTAGCGGCCTTGTGCCTTGAGCCCGAAGGCGTAGTCCTGTGCACCACCCGCCTTCTCGGCGCTGGCCTTGCCGACAATCTCGCTGAACGGGATCGGCTTGCCCAGCGGGTCAATCTGCACCTTCATGCTGGTTTTCAGGGTTTGATCGTCGAAGCTGACATTGCCCTGGTCGAAACCGATCGCACCAATATCCAGCTGCCATTTGGAAGGTTCGGCGTTTTCATCCTTGGGGCCGAAGTCGAACGTCCAGTTGGCACGGCCATCGGCCAGACGGGTAAGGCTGGCAGTGGGTTTGGTCAGGTCGATGCGCGGGATGCTGATCTGCTGGAACACCAGCGGCAGCGGCGCCAGGCGGAACTCCACGCGCTCCAGGCCGACCATCTTCGGCTCCTTGAGCCACTCCGGGTTGCCCAGGGTCAGGTCCTCGGCAATGAAATGCGGCCATGGCACCCAGGCACGCCAGCCACCCTCTTCAGGCTCGGTGCGCCAGTGAACGGCAAGGTTGCCGTTGATAGCGAAGGGCCGGTGCAGGGCCTCGGACACCTTTTCGTTGAGCAGGGGCTTTACGCGGTTCCAGTCGAAGGTGGCAATCACCACCACCAGAATCGCCAGCAGGGTAAGGAGGGTGGCGAGGGCCCAGAGGAGGATTCTGGCGGGACGCGTCATTGCGTGATTCTCCTTGCGGTATGGCACAAAACGGGTGCAGCGATGGCAGTCAATATGTCGGACTGTGGAAAACCCGTGGGGTTTTATCGAGAGCGGCATCATAGCGAAGTTTTCCTGGCCTTTTGCTCAGCAATACGTCGCGTCAGCCGCTGCCCGCTACCCGGCATCAGGACCTTCACGTCATCCTGCGCAGACCTGTAAAGCGCTTTCCAGAGCGGTTGCCGACCTCTATCAATGCGGTCGATTGTTACCATTACCCGTATGAACTTCTCTCTGGCGTTACCGAGCGTAGCATTGGCTCCGTACCCACTTTCCAGCCCCCGAGAGGAGCACCGAAATCATGAAACGCCACCTGCTGACCCTGACCCTGTCCATCCTGGCTGCCAACGCTTTCGCCCTGCCAGCCGACGAACAGCACCTGACCGCCGAATCCCGCTCCAGCGCTGCCGAAATCGCCCAGCCGCTGAAAACCGTTGCCGAAGGGGGTTCTGACCGCCTGATCGAACGCGCTGGCCGCGTAGCCGAAGGTGGTTCTGATCGCCTGATCGAACGCTCTGGCCGCGTAGCCGAAGGTGGTTCTGATCGCCTGATCGAACGCTCTGGCCGTGTAGCTGAAGGTGGTTCTGATCGCCTGATCGAACGCAGTGGCCGCGTTGCTGAAGGTGGCTCGGATCGCCTGGTTGAACTCAGCCGTGTGAGCTGATCACCATGGCCGAAAAGAACAACCTCTGTCACATCGCTTGCTCCCCTCCAGGCCCGGTCCATTGACCGGGCTTTGTTTTTTTATCTAGAGTGCCCAGCCTTACCGTCACAGAAGCCCGCATCATGCTGCCGCGCGCCGAACAGAAGCTACAGACCCGCCAGGCCCTGCTCGATGCCGCCTGCCTGCTCATGGAGAGTGGCCGTGGTTTCGGCAGTGTCAGCCTGCGCGAAGTGGCGAAGACCGCAGGCATCGTGCCGACCGGCTTCTACCGGCATTTTTCCGACATGGACGCCCTAGGCCTGGCGCTTGTGGCCGAAATCGATACCACCTTCCGCCAGACCATCCGCCTGGTGCGCCACAACGAATTCGAACTGGGCGGCATCACCGATGCTTCGGTGCGCATCTTCCTCGACGTGGTCGCCGCTCACCGCGCGCAGTTCCTGTTTCTGGCCCGCGAACAGTACGGGGGCTCACAAGCCGTCCGCCAGGCCATTGCCCGGCTGCGCCAGGACATAAGCGACGACCTTGCCACCGACCTGGCGCGCATGAAGCGCTGGCAGCACCTGGACAGCGCCGCGTTGGCGGTAATGGCCGACCTGGTGGTGAAGACCGTGTTCGCTACCCTGCCCGAGCTTATCGACAGCCCCGACTCAAGTTATCCACATGCACTGACGGCGCAGGAAAAGATCACTCAGCAATTGCGCTTCATCTTTGTTGGCGCCCGGCACTGGCAAGGGCTGGGCAACCCACAACCGTAGTTCTGCTACCATTGCGCCCTGCCCGACAGCGACGAGCGCCGAAATGTCTGACCCCCGCCCCACCCTGCCTGAACTGGCCCGCTTCAACCAGCACTTCGCCGAATGCATCGTGCCGTTGTGGCAAGGCCCGGGCTGGAATGCCGACATGGCCCTGCCCTACGAGGCCCTGGACGCCCACCACCAGCCCTTGCCTGTGCAGCGCTATCGGGCAATGGCCTGCGCACGCCAGCTGTACCTGTTCAGCAGCCGTATCGGGCAACCGGGCGCGGCCGAGCGCGCAGCAGCGTTGTTCCGCTCGCTGCAAAAGCACTTCCACGACGCCGAGCACGGTGGCTGGTTCTACAGCATCGACGCCCAAGGCAAACCGCTGGACCGCCGCAAGGACCTGTACACCCACGCGTTCATCGTCTTTGCCTGCGCGCACTATTGGGGCAAGGTGCGCGAAAGCCTGGTGGAGTCCACCTTGAATGCCGCGCTGGACATCATCGACCAGCAGTTCGCCCGTGACGACGGCCTGTACGAAGCCAGCCTGGGCGAAGACTGGGCAGACCTCGCCAGCGGCCCGCTGCAGAACCCGCAGATGCACCTGGCCGAGGCGTTCCTGCAGGTGTTGGCAGTGCGTGACGATAGCCATACCCAGCAGTCGCTGCTGCAGTTGTGTGAAGCGCTGCAGGTTCACTTCATTGAACCAGCCCATGGCCTGATGCTGGAAAAGCCACGCGGGGCTGTGGATAACTGGTTCGAGCCGGGGCACCAGTTCGAGTGGTTCTACCTGCTGCACACCTCACCGCTGCTGCGTGACACGCCGCTGCATGCGTCCATTGACCGGGCGTTCGGCTTTGCCGAGCAGTTCGGGGTGAAGAACGGGGCAGTGCTGGCGATGCTGGATGTGGATGGCCAGGTGCTGGATGCCACACAACGGGTATGGGCACAGGCGGAGTACCTGCGAGCGCTGGTGCTGCGTGCTGGCGGCGAGGCGAAGTTGCGGGAGCAGTTGCAGTTGCTGGAAGCGCAGTTCTTGCGGGAAGCGGGCTGGTATGAGTGCCGGGATGGTGAAGGCAACGTCAGCCGGCATGAT
>NZ_JBNRIK010000001.1:319029-329511 GCF_053557975.1 Pseudomonas sp. XP2 | reverse complement strand
CCCCGCGAATGGGCCGCACAGCGGCCCCGGTGACTATTTTCAGCCCTTGACCGAACGGTCGATGGAGAACCCTGCCCAATCCTGGCTCACCGGCATCAGCTCCAGGCTGTTGATGTTGATATGCGCCGGCTGGTTGAGGATCCAGAAGATGGTCTCGGCAATGTCCTGCGGCTGGATCGGCTCGGCACCCGCGTAAGTGGCGTCGTACTTGGCCTGGTCGCCGCCGAAGCGCACCAGCGAAAACTCGCTCTCGCACAGCCCCGGCTCAATGTTGCTCACGCGCACGCCGGTCCCGCGCAAGTCGCAGCGCAGGCTCAGCGAGAACTGGCCGACGAAAGCCTTGGTGCCGCCATACACGTTGCTGCCCGGGTACGGGTAGTTGCCCGCCACAGAACCTACGTTGAGAATCGACGCGCCACGACCGTGGGCGATCAGCCGTGGCAACAGCAGGCGGGTGGTGTACATCAGGCCCTTGATGTTGGTGTCGACCATGGTCTCCCAGTCGTCCAGGCTGCAGTTCTGCGCCGCATCCACCCCCAGTGCCAGGCCGGCGTTGTTGACCAGGCCGCGAAGCTTCTCGAACCCGGTCGGCAAGCCGGCGATCGCCTGCTCCATGGCCTTGCGATCACGCACGTCAAGCACCAGGCCGTGCACCTCGGTCTTGGCCGACAGCTCAGCGCACAGGGCGTCCAGGCGCTCCTTGCGGCGGCCGGTGAGCACCAGCTTCCAGCCAGCGTCGGCAAAACGGCGGGCGGTGGCCTCGCCGAAACCGGAAGTGGCGCCAGTGATGAATACGGTGGACGTCATGCTCTGTTCCTCACGGTAGGTTGTCATCGGCAGCTTTGCAGCATGCCCGCGCCGCGCGCTGGCAGCAAGCCGTTCGGGGCGCTGTACATTTTTTGTTCATATCCGGCAAACCCTTGCGGCAGAAGGCTCGGCGCCAGCTATGCGCATGTTATCCACAAGGCTTTCCCCACGGATTGGGGGCAACTTGTCTACTGTGCGGAACCCTTTCAGCGATGCAGGATCGGTGGATAGTTTTTTGGTGATGGTGCAAAGCTTTCAAACATGCTGCCTGCAGCAGTCTGTCCAAGGTTTTCCCACAGAGTTATCCACAGCCTTGATGCTGGTTTCGAGGTGCTTTCGGATCTGTGAAAAACCTTGAAAAATCATCCACAGGAAGGATGTGATCAAAAAATGATCGCATCGATGCAGGGCCTGATATCAAAGGGCTGGAGCGAGATGCCACCATGTTTTCCACAGGCGGTTCCACATTATCCGTGGACAAGATCAAGCCTGTGGAAACAAGGGGTTGCGAGAGACTATTAGCGTGGATCGAGAATATCGCGGGGTAAGTTGTCCACATTGGAAATGGGACTGCTTTGCAGCCCCGAATGTAACTCAGTGCCCGCCCAGATAGGCGTTGCGCACTTCCTCGTTGACCAGCAGCTCCTGCCCGGTCCCGGTCATGCGGATCTCCCCGTTGACCATCACATAGGCCCGGTCGGAGAGCTTCAGCGCATGGTTGGCGTTTTGCTCCACCAAAAAAATGGTCATCCCGGTCTTTGCCAGCTCACGCAGGGTCGAGAAGATCTGCTTGACCACGATCGGTGCCAGCCCCAACGAAGGCTCATCCAGCAACAGCAACTTCGGTCGGCTCATCAGCGCCCGGGCAATCGCCAGCATCTGCTGCTCCCCCCCGGACATGGTCATGGCTCGCTGGTTACGCCGCTCCTTCAACCGCGGGAACAGCTCGTACATGCGCTGCATGTCTTCATCAGCATGCTTGTCACCGATGGGGATGGTACCCATCATCAGGTTCTCCTCGACGGTCATGTCGGGGAACACCCGGCGCCCTTCCGGCGACTGTGCAATGCCGTTGGAAGCAATGTAGTGCGACGATTTGCGGGTAATGTCGGTGCCGCGATAGACGATATGCCCGGACGCTGCCCGCGGCTGCCCGAAGATCGACATCAGCAGGGTCGACTTGCCAGCACCGTTGGCACCGATCAGGCTCACCGTCTCGCCCTCGTTGATGTGCATCGAAACCTTTTTCAGCGCCTGGATCGGCCCGTAGAACACGTCCAGGTCCTTCAGTTCGAGAATGGGTGCACTCATACCAGTTCCTCTTCATCTGCACCCAGGTAGGCGGCGATCACCGTCGGGTTGTGGCGGATTTCCTGCGGCGCGCCTTCGGCAATCACGTTGCCGTGGTCCAGCACCACGATATGGTCGGAAATGCTCATGACCATGCCCATGTCGTGCTCGATCAGCACCACAGTGATGTCATGCTCGTCACGCAGCACTCGAATCATGCGGCTGAGGGCTTCGGTTTCCTGCGGGTTCAGGCCGGCCGCCGGTTCGTCCAGGCAGATGATCTTTGGCCGCGTGCACATGGCCCGGGCAATTTCCAGGCGGCGCTGCTGGCCGTACGACAGCTCGCCGGCCAGGCGGTTGGCACAATCGACCAGGTCGACCACTTCCAGCCAGTAAAACGCGTGGTCCAGCGCATCGCTCTCGGCTTTGCGGTAGGCCTTGGTGTTGAGCACCCCGGCCAGCAGGTTGCGGTTGACCCACATGTGCTGGGCCACCAGCAGGTTCTCCACCACCGACATTTCCTTGAACAGGCGAATGTTCTGGAAGGTGCGCGCCAGGCCTGCGCGGTTGACCAGGTGGGTACCGCCGAACATCTTGTAGTACAGGCGGTTGGCAAAGCGCGCCGGCGACACGAAGTCCGCCGCCTGGAAGCGCTCGCCAAGCAACTGGATGACGTTGGTGTGGCTGCCGCGCACGTTCAGCTCGATGCGCCCGCCACTGGCCTTGTAGAAGCCTGTCAGGCAGTTGAACACCGTGGTCTTGCCGGCGCCGTTGGGGCCGATCAGGGCGAAGATCTGGTTGCGCCGTACCTTCAGGCTGACATCACTCAGCGCCTTGATGCCACCGAACTGCATCATCAGGTTGTCGACCGAGAGAATGATATCGTCGCTCATGGCGCCACTCCTTTACGCGGGGTCACACCGGTACGGCTGATGCGGATCAGCCCACGCGGTCGCCAGATCATCATCAGCACCATCAGCACCCCGAACAGCAGCACCCGGTATTCAGAGAAGCTGCGCAGCAGTTCGGGCGCCACAGTCAGCACGAACGCTGCAATCACCACGCCCACGGTCGAGCCCATGCCACCCAGTACCACAATGGCGAGGATCAGCGCCGACTCGAAGAACGTGAAAGACGACGGGTTGACGAAGCCCTGGTAGGTGGCAAAAAACACACCGGCCAGGCCCGCAGTGGACGCCCCCAGGGTAAACGCCGAAAGCTTGACCAGTACGTGGTTCAGGCCCATCGAACGGCAGGCGATCTCGTCTTCGCGCAGCGCTTCCCACGCCCGGCCTACCGGCATGCGGGTCAGGCGGTGCTTGATGTACAGCACGGCCAGCACCACCAGGAACAGCACCGCGTAGATGAACACGAACTTGAGGTTGGCGTTGTAATCGAAGCCGAAGAACTCGTGGATCGGCACCCCGCCATCCTTGGCCCGGCGGCCGAATTCCAGGCCGAAGAAGGTTGGCGAAGGCGCCGGCATGCCGTTGGGGCCACCGGTGAACGACAACCAGTTGTTCAGCACCAGGCGGATGATCTCGCCAAAACCCAGGGTCACGATTGCCAGGTAGTCACCGTGCATTCGTAGCACCGGAAAGCCAAGTATGCACCCCGCCAGCGCTGCGGCGATGGCCGCCAAGGGCAGCACGCTCCAGAAGCCAAGGCCGAGGTACTGGTAACCCAAAGCAAGGCCGTAGGCGCCAATGGCATAGAACGCCACGTAGCCCAGGTCGAGCAGGCCGGCAAGGCCGACCACGATGTTCAGGCCAAGCCCCAGCAACACGTAGATCAGGCCGAGGATGACCACGGTCAGCAGGTACTTGTTGGCAAAAATCGGGAAGACGATGGCAATCACCACCAGCGCCGGGATGATGTAGCGCAGGCGCGACTTGTAGTCCGGCGCGTTCACATGCACGCCCGAGCCACCGCTGTCGAAGCCCTGGAGCATGCGCACGCCAGCGGCGCTCTGCAGGAACAGGCTGAGCAGGAAGCGCCCCACCATCACCCCGCCAACCAGCCAGGCTACGCGGCGCGGTTCGGCATTGAAGGTGTAGCCGTCGAGCACTACGCCCACGACCGGGCCAAACACAATGAGAGCCAGCAGGCCGGCGACAAGGGTCTCCAGCAGGCTGCGTTTAAGGTCGAAACCTTTGGTTTCGCTAACAGAGGCAGTTTTGGCAACGGACATGTTCACACCTTAGCCACGAGCGGGCGACCCAGCAGGCCTTGTGGGCGGAAGATAAGGATCATCACCAGCAGCGAGAAGCTGAACACGTCCTTGTAGTCGGAGTTGATCAGGCCAGAGAACAGCGACTCGGAAATCCCCAGGATGATGCCGCCGAGCATGGCGCCAGGCAGCGAGCCGATACCACCGAGCACTGCGGCGGTGAACGCCTTGATGCCGATGATGAAGCCAGCGTAGAAGTCGAAGGTGCCGTAGTTCATGGTGATCAGCACGCCCGCCAGAGCGGCCATGACTGCACCGATGACAAACACGTAGGAAATCACCCGGTCGGTGTTGATGCCCAGGATCGAAGCCATCTTGCGGTCTTGCTGGGTGGCACGGCACATGCGGCCGAGCTTGGTGTACTTGATCACGTAAGTGAGCAGGCCCATGCCCACGAAGGCAGCGATCAGGATGAATATCTTGGTGTAGGTCAGTTGCACGAAGCCGGTGCCGACTTCGACACGCAAGGCCCCTTCAAGCAAGGTCGGCACGCCTTGCTGGCGGGCACCCTGGCTGATCTGTGCGTAGTTCTGCAGGATCAGCGAGATGCCGATGGCACTGATCAACGGCGCCAGGCGGGTGGAGTTACGCAGGGGCTTGTAGGCGATGCGTTCGATGGTGAACCCATAAACGCCCGTGACGACGACGGTGAACAAGAGCGTGCCCAACATCAGTAGCGGGAACGACTCGACGCCGAAATAGGCCAGCAATGCCAGGCTGATTGCCGCGAGGTACGCGGAAATCATATACACCTCGCCGTGCGCGAAGTTGATCATGCCGATGATGCCATAGACCATTGTGTAGCCGATGGCGATCAGGCCATAGACCGACCCGAGGGTCAGGCCGTTGACCAGTTGCTGCAGGAAAATACCATCCATAACGCAATCTCACCTGATTGAGATTGCACGAGCGCCGACCACGGCGCGGGCCACCGGTGCGGGGCCCTCGCAGCGCAGAACTGTGCAGATCTACGAATAAAGACAGGTACCGCGGGGCTTGGGCCCGAGCATCAGCCCGGGCCATGGGCCGTTATTATTTTTGTTTTTCCAGCTGGTGGTATTTACCGTCTTTGTCCCATTGGTAGACCACGTAGTCGGACACGGTCAGGTCACCCTTTCTGTCCCACTTCTTCTCGCCCATGACGGTCTTGACGGAGTTGGCTTTCAGCCACTTGGCCGCGTCTTCGCCCTTGTTCGACTTGGCGCCGTTGAACGCAGCGGCCAAGGCTTCCAGCGAGGCGTAGGCGTAGAGGGTGTAGCCTTCAGGTTCGGTACCGGCCTTGCGGAACTCCTCCACCACCGCTTTGCTGTCTGGCAGCAGGCGCGGGTCGGCGCCAAAGGTCATGTACACGCCATCGACGTATTGCGCGCCGCCAGCGGTGGACACCAGTTCGTCGGTGACGATGCCATCATCGGACATGAACTTGACGTCCTTCAGGCCCTGCTCGCGCAACTGGCGTACCAGCGGGCCAGCCTCTGGGTGCAGGCCGCCGAAGTAGACCACATCGGCACCGGTGGAGCGGATCTTGGTAACCACGGCGCTGAAGTCTTTTTCGCCACGGGTCAGGCCTTCGTACAGCACAGGCTTCACGCCGCGTTTCTCCAGCTGCGCCTTGGTCGCGTCGGCCAGGCCCTGGCCGTAAGTGTCCTTGTCGTGCAGCACCGCGACTTTCTTGCCCTTGAGCACATCGACGATGTAGTCGCCGGCGACAATGCCCTGCTGGTCGTCACGGCCGCACATGCGGAACATGGCGCTGAGGCCGCGTTCGGTCACCTGTGGGTTGGTCGAGCCCGGGGTAATGGCGATGATGCCCGCTTCGTCATACACCTCAGACGCCGGAATGGTGTTGGAAGAACAGAAGTGGCCCACTACGCCGATCACCTTGTCCTGATCGGCCAGGCGGTTGGCCACAGCCACGGCCTGCTTTGGTTCGCAGGCGTCATCGCCTTTGACCAGGACGATTTTCTCGCCGTTGACGCCACCGGCTGCGTTGATCTTGTCGGCCGCTGCCTGCGCACCTTTCATGTACTGCTCGCCAAACGCTGCGTTAGCCCCGGTCATCGGGCCCGCTACACCGATCTTGACGTCGGCCTGAACATACGAAGAAACACCCAGGGCCGTAGCTACGGCCAGTGCCAGGAAACCTTTCTTGTAAAACGTCTGCGACATGAGGTGGTGCTCCTAGAGTTTTTTTTGGTTGGCACTACAACTTCTCAACGCTGTGCTCAGAGCAAGGGCCGTGCCATCGGTTTTGTCTTCCGGGAAAACACACTGCGCAGGTGCACTGCAGGCGACCGACGGCCTTTTCTTTATTGAGCGTGCAACCGTCTGCTGCGCGGCAGGCGCCACCACACGTACAGACAAGGAGCAACCGCCATGTGCCATCATTGCAACCCTGGCAAGTGTTTACGTGCAACCGCCCTGTAACAGCGGACGTCACCGAAGTGCACACCGCTGGTGCGCGACTGCTACAGGCGGCACCGTTTCAAGGCTAGCCGGTGCACGGAAAAACACCTCTGTTTTGGCAGATACGCAGCCCTTTGGGAGCCGGTTCACCCGCGAAGAGGCCAGCCCAGACACATCAAGGCCCAAAAGGCTGGCACAATGTCGGCCATTCGCCGCTTCCGGAGCCCCCTTGATGAGCGAAAGCGCATTCGCCGAGCGCATCGTGCACAACCTGCTCGACACCGACTTCTACAAACTCACCATGATGCAGGGCGTGCTGCACAATTACCCGGACGCCGACGTCGAATGGGAATTCCGCTGCCGCAACGGCGAGGACCTGCGCCCTTACCTGGGCGAGATCCGCAACCAGCTCGAACTGCTCAGCGACCTCACCCTGGATGATGGCCAACTGGCCTTTCTTGAACGCATCAGTTTCCTCAAGCCCGACTTCCTGCGTTTTCTGCGCCTGTTCCGCTTCAACCTGCGTTACGTGCGCGTCGGCGTTGAAAACGACCAGCTGTTCCTGCGCCTGAAAGGCCCATGGCTGCATGTGATCCTGTTCGAAGTGCCGCTGCTGGCCATCATCAGCGAAGTGCGCAACCGCCATCTGCACCCGCATATGCGCCTGGCCGAAGCGCGCGACCAGCTGTACCGCAAGTTCGACTGGCTGCGTGCGCATGCCAGTGATGACGAACTGGCCGAACTGCAGGTCGCCGACTTCGGCACCCGTCGGCGCTTTTCCAGCCGCGTGCAGGAAGAAGTGGTTCGCGTGCTGCGCGATGACTTCCCCGCCCGCTTCGTCGGCACCAGCAACGTCGACCTGGCATGGAAACTGGATGTCAAGCCGCTGGGCACCATGGCCCATGAATGGTTCATGGCCCACCAGCAGCTCGGCCCACGGCTGATCGACAGCCAGATCGCCGCACTGGACTGCTGGGTACGCGAGTACCGCGGCCTGCTTGGCATCGCCCTGACCGACTGCATCACCATGGATGCCTTCCTCGGCGATTTCGACCTGTACTTCGCCAAGCTGTTCGATGGCCTGCGCCACGATTCGGGCGAGCCAATCGCCTGGGCAGAAAAGGCCATAGCCCATTACCAGAAACTGGGGATCGACCCGATGACCAAGACCCTGGTGTTTTCCGACGGCCTCAACCTGACCCGCTCGCTGGAGATTTTCCGTGCCCTGCGCGGTCGCATCAACGTCAGCTTTGGCATTGGCACCAACCTGACATGCGACATACCGGGTGTGGCCCCAATGAGCATCGTGCTTAAAATGACCGACTGCAACGGCGCGCCAGTGGCCAAGATCTCGGATGAATCAGCCAAGACCCAGTGCCGTGACGAAAACTTCGTCGCCTACATGCGTCACGTATTCAAAGTCCCCAGCAAGGAGTAACCCATGCAAGCGGTTCAGCAAGAGATTGCCCAGGCACTGAAGGTACAGCCGCCGTTCGCCGACACCGCCGCGCTCGAGGCCGAAGTCGCCCGCCGCGTGGCCTTCATCAAGGACTGCCTGGCCAATGCCCGGCTCAAGACCCTGGTGCTGGGCATCAGCGGTGGTGTCGACTCGCTGACTGCCGCCTTGCTCGCCCAGCGCGCCGTGAATGAATTGCGCGCAGAAACCGACGACAAGGCATACACCTTCATTGCCGTGCGCCTGCCCTACCAGGTGCAGCATGACGAGCATGACGCCCAGGCATGCCTGGACGTGATCAAGGCCGATGAAGTGCACACGGTGGATATCGCCCCGGCGGTGCGGGCATTGGCCGCTGAAGTGGTGGAATTGAAGAACGGCTCGCCGACGCTTGTGGACTTCGTGGTGGGCAATGTCAAGGCACGTACCCGCATGGTTGCCCAGTACACCATCGCCGGGGCCCGCGCGGGCCTGGTGATCGGTACCGACCACGCCGCCGAGGCGGTAATGGGCTTCTTTACCAAGTTTGGTGATGGTGCCTGCGACCTGGCGCCCCTGAGCGGGCTGGTGAAGAACCAGGTACGGGCGATTGCGCGCAGCTTTGGCGCACCGGAGTCACTGGTGGAGAAGGTGCCGACGGCGGACCTTGAAGACCTGGAGCCGGGCAAGCCGGACGAAGCATCCCATGGCGTGACCTACCAGCAGATCGACGCCTTCCTGCATGGGTTGCCGGTTGATCAGGCGGCATTCGACATCATCGTCGCTACCTACCGCAAGACCCAGCACAAGCGCGAACTGCCGTTCGCCCCATAAAAGCTTCGCGGGCACGCCCGCTCCCACAGGATTTTCACTGCCCTTGAAAACAGTGCAAACCCTGTGGGAGCGGGCAAGCCCGCGAAGAGGCCCGAGAGGCCTACACAGCTGTCATTACTTGACTACAACCTTGCCTTTCATCATCGAGATGTGGCCCGGGAAGGTGCAGAAGAAGCTGTAGTCACCACCGGCCTCCAGCTTGGAAGTGTCGAACTTCACTTCGGTCTCTTTTTCCGGTGCGCCGATCATCGCAGTGTGGGCGATGATGTTGGCGTTATCTTCCTTCAGGTAGCCTTTTTCGATGCCCTGAGTCATGCCTTCAGTGGCAATGCCCTGCATGTCGGCAGTCTTGCTGATCACCAGGTTGTGGCCCATGACGTTCTTAGGCAGGTTGCCGGAGTGGGTCAGTTTGACGGTGAATTCCTTGCAGCTCTTGTCGACGGTGAATTCTTTGCTGGTGTAGGACATCTGGTCCGTCGATTCAACAGTCACCGAGCATTCGGCTGCAAAGACAGAGGCGCTGGCGAGGGTCAGCAGGGATACCGCTACAGCTTTCGCAAACATCATGAATCTCCTTGGCAGGGTTTTATCAATTGCGAGACTGCCTGAAACCGTTCAGCCCCTTGCTGATATGGGTCAAGGGGGTGTCAACAGGCCAGCCAGTAGAATTGTTCAATGGATTGTATACAACCAATCTAAGAGCACATCATGCCCTTTTAATAGACGATGGGACAACCTCTCATTTAGGAGCAATACCAAATGCCCATCTCTGCATTTATCAACAGCCTGCTCGCCGCCTATGCCCACGGGGCAACGGGCGCCATCTGCGAATTCTCCCGCCCGGAATGAACGTGGCCTTGGAAGCGACGGGCATGCGCCGTACCCTGTCCACCTGAGTGACAGGAGATGAGCAATGCCCGTACGTTCCGTTTGTGTGTTCTGCGGCGCCAGCATCGGCGCCAACCCTGCCTACCGTGATGCTGCCATCGCGCTTGGCCAGGCCATCGCGCGTCGCGGTCTGACCCTGGTGTATGGCGGCGGCGCTGTCGGCCTGATGGGCACCGTTGCCGACGCGGCCATGGCGGCCGGTGGCGAAGTGATCGGGATCATCCCCGAAAGCCTGATGAACGCCGAAATCGGCCACAAGGGCCTCAGCCGCCTGGAAGTGGTCGACGGCATGCATGCCCGCAAGGCACGCATGGCCGAGCTTAGCGATGCCTTCATCGCCCTGCCGGGTGGGCTGGGTACGCTGGAAGAATTGTTCGAGGTATGGACCTGGGGGCAACTGGGCTATCACGCCAAGCCGCTGGGGCTGCTGGATGTGAACGGCTTCTATGCGAAGCTGGGCGGGTTCCTCGACCATATCGTCGAAGAAGGCTTTGTGCGGCCGCAGCATCGGGCGATGTTGCTGCTGGGGCAGGAGCCAGACGCGCTGCTGGACGGGATGGACAGTTTTGTGGCGCCGGTGGTGCCGAAGTGG
>NZ_JBNRIK010000001.1:313884-318901 GCF_053557975.1 Pseudomonas sp. XP2 | reverse complement strand
AGGGATCGTCCAGGTAGCTGACTCCAGGTCGAACTCGTCCCAGGGTGCCAGCCGCAGCTCACCGGGTCGCACTGCTCGGCCTTGGCCTTCTCACGCTTGTCCCACGGCTTGCTGCCATCGCTGGCACGCGGTGGCAGGCCGGTGTGCTGGGTCAGGATCTTCTGCTCCTTGCCCACCTTGTGGCTGCCCGCTGGCGTCGAGTTCTTGCGACGCGCGCTCTGGTACGTGTCGGATTGCGGCTGGTGCAGCGGGATCAGCTGGTGCTTGCCCGGCCCAATCAGGTCGGCGCGGCCCATACGCTCCAGCGCTTCACGCAGCATCGGCCAGCCCTTCGGGTCGTGGTAGCGCAAGAACGCCTTGTGCAGGCGGCGTTGCTCGTCGCTCTTGACGATCTCCACCCCTTCACTCTTGTAGGTCACCTTGCGCAGCGGGTTCTTGCCCGAGTGGTACATGGCCGTGGCCGAGGCCATCGGCGACGGGTAGAACGCCTGCACCTGGTCGGCGCGGAAGCCGTTGCCCTTCAGCCACAGGGCCAGGTTCATCATGTCTTCGTCGGTGGTGCCCGGGTGCGCGGCGATGAAGTACGGGATCAGGTACTGCTCCTTGCCCGCCTCTTTCGAGTATTTCTCGAACATACGCTTGAAGCGGTCGTACGAGCCGATGCCCGGCTTCATCATCTTGTCCAGCGGGCCACGCTCGGTGTGCTCCGGGGCAATCTTCAGGTAGCCGCCAACGTGGTGGGTAACCAGTTCCTTGACGTACTCTGGCGACTCCACGGCCAGGTCATAGCGCAGGCCCGAGGCGATCAGGATCTTCTTCACACCTGGCAAGGCACGGGCCTTGCGGTACAGCTCGATCAGCGAGCTGTGGTCGGTGTTGAGGTTTTCGCAGATACCCGGGAACACGCACGACGGCTTGCGGCAGTGCTTCTCGATTTCATGACTCTTGCAGGCGATGCGGTACATGTTGGCGGTCGGCCCGCCAAGGTCGGAGACCACGCCGGTGAAGCCCGGCACCTTGTCGCGCATTTCTTCGATCTCGTGCAGGATCGACTCGTGCGAGCGGTTCTGGATGATGCGGCCTTCGTGCTCGGTGATCGAGCAGAAGGTGCAGCCACCGAAGCAGCCACGCATGATGTTCACCGAGAAACGGATCATCTCGTAGGCCGGGATGCGCTCCTTGCCATAGGCCGGGTGCGGGACACGGGCGTAAGGCATGCCGAACACGTAGTCCATTTCTTCGGTGGTCATGGGGATGGGTGGCGGGTTGAACCACACATCCACTTCGCCATGCTTCTGCACCAGGGCGCGGGCGTTGCCCGGGTTGGTCTCCAGGTGCAGCACGCGGTTGGCGTGAGCATAGAGCACCGGGTCGTTACGTACCTTTTCGAACGATGGCAGGCGGATCACCGACTTTTCCCGGGTCACGGCCGGGCTGTCGAGAATCTGTACCACCTTGGCTTCGTTCGGGTCTTCCTGGTCGCCCTTGGCCTGCTCGATGGCGCAGGCCTGGGTGTCCTGGGTGTTGACGTACGGGTTGATGATCTTGTCGACGCGGCCTGGGCGGTCGATGCGGGTGGAGTCGATCTCGTACCAGCCCTGCGGGGTATCACGGCGCACGAACGCGGTGCCGCGGATGTCAGTGATGCTCTCGATCGTCTCGCCACTGGCCAGGCGCTGAGCCACTTCCACCACCGCACGCTCGGCGTTGCCGAAGAGCAGGATGTCGGCGCTGGCGTCGATCAGGATCGAATGGCGGACCTTGTCCTGCCAGTAGTCGTAGTGGGCGATGCGGCGCAGCGAAGCCTCGATGCCGCCGAGTACGATCGGCACATGCTTGTAGGCTTCCTTGCAGCGCTGGCTGTACACCAGGCTGGCGCGGTCCGGTCGGCTGCCGGCCAGGCCACCAGGGGTGTAGGCGTCGTCGGAACGGATCTTCTTGTCGGCGGTGTAGCGGTTGATCATGGAGTCCATGTTGCCTGCGGCCACGCCGAAGAACAGGTTCGGCTCGCCAAGCTTCATGAAGTCGTCTTTCGACTGCCAGTTTGGCTGGGCAATGATGCCCACGCGAAAGCCCTGGGCTTCCAGCAGACGGCCGATGATGGCCATGCCGAACGACGGATGGTCGACGTAGGCGTCCCCGGTCACGATGATGATGTCGCAGGAATCCCAGCCGAGCAGATCCATCTCCTCCCTGCTCATCGGCAGGAAAGGTGCTGGCCCGAAGCATTCGGCCCAGTACTTGGGATAGTCGTAGAGTGGTTTGGCTGCTTGCATGTCAGTGACCGGTTCTGGTGTGCAGGGAAATCGCGGGCGCGGAATATAGCACAAATTTTGACCAAATCCGACTGTCTTCGTGGGGATTGGTGGGTTGGGCGACGGTTGGGTGTAGGCTGCCAGGTGCTGGGCTTGGGGCTTGTGATGAGGTCGCCAAGTGTTCGCCGCAGCAGTTTCAGCGCCTGTGAGATCGAGCGCCGCCCGCGCGGCGCTTCGCGGGGCAAGCCCGCTCCCACATTTGTTTCGGGCCAGTTATTCCTGAGCAATAGCCGCGCACACCCCGGGTGCATGGCTGAAGAGTGATTAAGAGCAGCGATGCAACCTTCAATATCGAAGGAAACAAACGAGGCGGCCAGCGGTGGACTCACAGAAGGGGCTGGCCCGAAAAAGATGTGGGAGCGGGCTTGCCCCGCGAAGCGCCGCGCGGGCGGCGCTCGATCTCATAGGCGCTGAAACTGCTGTGGCGAACACCTGTCAGCCCTCATGCGTCGCGGGCACGCCCGCTCCCACAGGTACTGTGCAAGCCTGAAAGCTGTGGTGTCTTGTGGGAGCGGGTTCACCCGCGAAAGGGCCCGGCCAGACGCACTATCAATCAAGCCTTACGGTGGGCATTCGGCCTGAATAGAGCTGTGTTCAAGGAGTGGGGATCGAGGGGTGGATCGGGGATAATTTTCAGCATGCTACAGCTCTCTGTAGATTCACACAGAGCCGCACTCATGACTTGCAGTGTGATGGGTGGCGGCCACGTACGGGTCTGCAAGACCGGACAGAGAACGAAAACCTCCCGCACGCAGCCACCATCAAGCGAGCCCGATGGCGCGTGCCATTGGCTTGCGGTGAACAACATTCGTTCCTGATCGGGCTTGTAGGCCCGGTCGCTGTTTTTACAACGACAGGGCCAGACTAGGCCGCCCAGAAAACCACCGCAATGGTGTAAAGGCCGTAGGAAGCTATTTCAGAAATGGCCTACGCGCAACGGGAAAAATCTGATCATGTCCTGCCAAACAGCGCCAGCCGGATACATTTCCAAACTCTTGGCAGGCAGACAACCAGCCGGACTTGTTGAAAGATACGCCCTTCCAGCAACACACCATTCCACAGCCTCTCTAGCCAATCAGGCCCGGCATCCACCTCCTGCAGAACGCACGCAAGGCATATGCATATCTATCGAGGAATCATCGCAGCTCTGAGCGCAACACTAGTGTTGAAAGTCGCGACCGTCGTACCAGCCCTGATCCTGGCTGACATTATCGACAACCTGTCCACATCGGCCTCGTCTTCATTCATTCTGCTCGGTGCCTTCATATGCCTTGTCGCGCTACAAGCCTCGTTGACCCCTTTGCAAGCCTGGTGCCTGGCGCGGCTCTGCCAAGAGCGCGTGAAGCAGCTTTCGATGCGCTGGTGCCGAGGGTTGCTGGACAAACGCTTCGAGGCTTATGGACAACTCCATGGCGGGACCTTGGTAAAGGTACTGGATAGAGGAATAACGGCCCAGGAACGATGGCTAGGCTTTCTGATTGGCTCAGCATGGCCGGTACTGGCCGAAGCGGTGGTGCTGGTCACACTGTTCGCATACCTCGGGGCTACTTCGGTATTAATCGGCCTCATCCCCTTGAGCTTGGCATATCTATGGGCCAACGATCGCCTGATACGCTGGCGTAGGCCTCATATCGAGGCCGTAAACTCGCGAGAGGATGAACTGGCGGAACAATGGGTGGATACCTTCGCCAGCGCGGCAACGGTCAAACTGGAAAGGGCTGAGGATGCGGCAATGCTCCCGGTCAACCAGACACTCTCGGACTATGCCGATTCAGCAGTGCGGGTAGCCCGCAGCGGGGGTTGGCTTCAGGGCTTGCGTACCCTGTTCATTGGCCTGGGCAGTGGTGGTGTGCTGTTGTGGGGCATCCATGATCAATCCCAGGCAACGCCGCATCTGAGCCTGGGCGAGCTTGTTGCCCTCATTACGCTGGTGACTGGGTTGCTCGCAAGCGTTGCACAACTGGCGGAAGCCTGGCGGGTACTCGACCAGTTCCGGCTCGACAAACGCAAGCTCGAACACTGGCTCCAACTCCCAGTGTTCGGCCCGACAGACTCCATGGAGGCAGAGCCCTTGGATGAAAACGCAGGGCTTCGCATCACCCCCTGCCAACTCAGCGCTCGAAATGCGCTGCAACTGCTGATCAATGAGCCCTTGGTAATACGGGCAGGAGAACGAGTCGCGCTGGTTGGGCCCAGCGGGTGTGGTAAATCGACACTTCTGCATGCGCTCGCAGGAACGGTATTCCAGTTGCGCAAGCACGTTCACTTGTATGGCAGAAGCCTGGCTGCGCTCGAGGGGTGTGAGCAGTTCAGTCGTTTACGACTCTGCCCTCAGGATGCGCATTTCATACCCGGCCCCCTGTCCCGCGCAGTGCTGTTCGAACATGCTCATGATCGCGCTCAGATCGAACAATGGCTTGAGCGACTGGGCTTGAGCAAAGACTGGTACGAACTTGATCTGGATGCACGCGCAGAATCCATTTCGGGTGGCGAGGCGCGCAGGCTGACGTTGCTGCGGGTACTTAACCAGCCTGGCGATTTCAATTTCTTTGACGAGCCTACAAGCGGCCTAGATGCCGTATCGGCAGAGCAGACCTGGGATCTGCTGTTCGAAACACTCCACGGGAAGGGGCTGATCTGCGTTACTCATGATCAAAGTGCCCTGTCGCGATTTGATCGGGTAATCACGATGAGCGAAGGGC